>CAYPFE010000397.1:0-3357 GCA_964409895.1 uncultured Novosphingobium sp. | reverse complement strand
CGCGGCGTGCGCTACGGGGCGGATTTCACCCGCGAGGGATACTTCGCCGAACCACACACAGTCCCGCGGAAGCGGCTTGTCGGCAAGTGCGGAAATAAGCGCAGCGGCCACGGCAAGGTCTGCTGCGGGGTCGGCAAGCCGATACCCTCCGGCGACGTTGAGATAGACTTCCGCCGTCGAAAAGCTGAGGCCGCACCTTGCTTCCAGCACAGCCAGCAGCATTGCCAGCCGGCCATTGTCCCAGCCCACGACCGCCCGGCGCGGCGTTGCACCGCTGGCGAGCCTGACGATCAGGGCCTGGATTTCAACCAGAACCGGACGGGTTCCCTCCATCGCCGGGAATACGGCACTTCCCGCAACCTGCTCCTGACCGCCCGACAGGAACAGCGTCGAAGGGTTGGCGACCTCCTCCAGTCCTGCGCCCGCCATCGCGAAGACGCCGATTTCGTCGACAGGACCGAAGCGATTCTTGAGGCTCCTTAGGATCCGGTATTGATGGCTGCGTTCACCCTCGAAACTCATCACCACGTCGACCATGTGTTCGAGGACACGGGGGCCAGCAATCGAACCATCCTTTGTCACATGACCGACCAGAAACAGCGTGACCCCGTTCTCTTTCGCATAGCGGATCAGTTCGAATGCACATCCCCGCACCTGGCTGACGGTTCCCGGTGCTCCCTCGATCTGATCGGAATGCATGGTCTGGATCGAATCGATGACCAGCAATGCAGGAGGCGCTCCATTGCCAAGCGTCGTCAGGATATCACGCACCGATGTTGCCGCCGCCAGCTTGATGGGCGATCCGGACAACCCGAGCCGTTCTGCCCTCAGCCGCACCTGCCCAGCTGCTTCTTCCCCACTGACGTAGACGGCTTCACCGCCGCCGCCAGCGATCCGCGCGGCAACCTGAAGCAGCAGCGTCGATTTGCCAATGCCGGGATCGCCGCCCATCAGGATCGCGGAGCCAGGAACGAGCCCTCCGCCCAGTGCCCGGTCGAATTCGGCTATGCCGCTGCATCGTCGTTCGAGGCGGTGCGTTGGCGCATTCAGTGGCTCGAAGGTCAGCGCCCTACCACCGGACGAAAGGTCATGCCTTGCCGAGAAGACAGTTTCGGGCGCTTCTTCGACGAGTGTGTTCCACTCGCCGCAATCTGCGCATTGGCCCTGCCAGCGGTGCGTTACTGAGCCGCATTCCTGGCAGACATATTTGCGCTTGGGCTTGGCCATGCTGCCGCCTAGCAGGAACAAACATGGAACGCAATTGCCATAAGGAACTGCAATCCCTAAGCATGCACAATGCGTCAAAAGGAACTCCGCATCGCGCTTGTCTGCTACGGCGGGGTCAGCCTCGCTGTCTATATGCACGGCGTTACCAAGGAAATCTGGAAGGCCGTGCAGGCCAGCAAGGCCTATCGTGATGGCACCAAACCTGTTGGCGGAACCGAGGCTGTCTATGCGCGGCTGCTAGGCAGGATCGAGGAGCAGCACGAACTCCGCCTGAGGGTGATGACAGACATTGTTGCGGGCGCCAGTGCGGGCGGCATCAACACCGTGTTCCTCGCCCAGGCGATCCATTCCGGTCAGTCTCTGGAGCCATTGACCGAGCTGTGGCTGGAACGCGCCGACGTCGACGTGCTGCTCGATCCGGACGCGCGGCCGTGGTCGCGGTTCGCGAAGTTCTGGGCGAAGCCGATCGTCACTTTCCTGCTCAAGCGGCCGGGTAATGCCGTCTCCGCAAGCGTCGCTCCGGAAACGCGCAAGGAGGTTCGTACCAAGCTTTCTCGCCTGATCCGGTCGCGTTGGTTCGAACCGCCCTTCAGCGGGATCGGCTTCGCCCGGCTGATCTGCGAAGCGCTTTCGGCGATGGGGAAGAGCAAGGCCAGTGCACCGCTGCTGCCCGAGGGGCACCCGCTCGACCTTTTCGTGACGGCGACCGACTTCAAGGGACATCTGCAATCCCTGCATCTGCATAGTCCGAAGCTAGTGCTCGAAAGCGAGCACCGCCTGTCCATCGGCATGCGAGCAACCGCTCCTCGCGACGGCGGCCAGCACTTTGCTTCACCGATGGAAATGGTTTTCGCGGCCAGGGCAACCGCGAGTTTTCCAGGGGCTTTCCCGGCGATGCAGGTGGCGGAAATCGATGCGCTAGCCGCGGAACTAGACGTGGCGTGGACAACGCGGGATGCGTTCCTGGGCAGGATCATGCCCGAGCACGCTCGCAAGGGCGATCTTGACCGCGTCGCCATCATCGATGGATCGGTATTGGTCAACGCACCGTTCGGCGACGCGATTTCGGTCCTCCGTGACCGGCCTGCGCACCGTAATGTCGACCGCCGCTTCGTCTACATCGATCCGCACCCTGACCGGGTCGGCGGGATACTGCGAGACGATCCCAAGCCGCCGGGCTTCTTCTCCGTCATATTCGGCTCGCTTTCCTCGATCCCGCGCGAACAGCCGATCAGGGACAATCTGGAGGCGCTGGAACACCAGTCCCGCGAAATGGCGAATTTGCGGACAATCGTGCGCGCCCTGCGCCCCGAAGTCGATGAGACAGTGGCCAAGCTATTCGGTCGCACGCTGTTCTTCGACAGGCCGACGCCGCGCCGGCTCGCCAACTGGCGGGCCAAGACCCAGCAGGCCGCCTCCGAACAGTCCGGCTTTGCCTATAAGAGCTACGCTCAGGTGAAGTATACCGGCATCGTACGAATGCTCGCCGAGGCGGTGTGCAAGGCTGCAAGGTTTAACGAGCCAGACTCGGTAGAGAGCGTCGTTCGCCTGCTGACCGATCACCTGCGGGAAAGTGGGCTAACCCGTCTGACCAATGCCCGAGGGAGTGTAACAAGCGAAGCGATAGAGTTCTTTCGCACTTACGACATGCCGTTCAGAGTCCGGCGCCTCCGCCTGCTGCTGCGCCGCCTGACGCAGGACTGGCAGGGCGGTGAGAATGTCAGCGAGGATCTGCGCGACCATGCCCGGGACGTCGTATACAATGCGCTGTCCCGCTATTTCGACGTGGAACCTATCGGCATGCTCGGTCACGATTTCCCCGAACTTGCCGCCAATGTCTTCGTCGAACCGGAAGCAGTGCTTGCAAGGTTTGCCGAGCGGCGCAGGCTGGCAGACATCGACCTCGCGGTCGACGAGATGATTGCAAAAGCGATGGCGGACATGCCGGACGAACTGAAGCGGCACATGCTGCTCGCCTATCTGGGCTTTCCCTTCTACGACACGGTAACGCTGCCGCTGCTGAGAGGCGAAGGCATGACCGAGTTCGATCCCGTGAAGGTCGACAGGATCTCGCCTGACGACGCGCTCTCCATCCGGCGCGGAGGCACGCACGACACACTGCGAGGGGTC
>CAYPFE010000396.1:0-3410 GCA_964409895.1 uncultured Novosphingobium sp. | reverse complement strand
CCGTCTTGCCCATTCGCGGATCATGGACGACGCGCAGGAAAGGAAGCTCTTCGAGGTGCTGGCGGAGCGTTATGCGGACCGCGAGGGTGGCTATACCCGCATCATCAAGGCGGGCATCCGCGCATCGGACGCAGCACCCATCGCAATCATCGAACTGGTCGACCGCGATCCCGAGGCCAAGGGTCAGGATTCGGGGCCGGTGATGAGCGACGAGTTCGAATTCGAAGAAGCCTGAGCTTCAAGCAGCCTTCTCATATTGTGCATGAATGGCCGCAACCTCAGGGTTCGCGGCCATTTCTGCATGCGGGTGCGGCAGGCAGCGAGGGCTAGCCGGCGATCCGGGCCAGCCCCCAGGCCAGAGAGCCCAATAGAACCGCCAAGCTCGCCAGTAACGAGAGCGCCGCGAGCCTGCCCGCCTTGAGCCCCGCATTGGCCACGACTATCGCCACCTTGAACGCCATGTTGACCGCGACGGTGCCGCCGAGCGCCAGCGCTGCGACTGGTGGAGGCACGATATCCGGTGGCAGTCCGCTGTACGCCACGATAGCGGCGTCGACGTCGAAGCTTCCGGCAATGAACAGCGACCATGCCGCTCCGGCCTCTCCGAACCTCGTTTCGGCCCAGCGGACCAGCAGCGATGCTGCGGCCATCGCGACGAGGAAGCCCAGCGCCGGTAAGAGCACGAAGGGCTTGGTCATTGCTTGATGGTTCTCGCCCGCTCGCGACGGCTCAAGCCGCAAGGCGACCGCCGCTGCGGCAAAGGCGGCGAAACCTGCAGGAACCAGCAGCCAGGCAAGCGGCAGTGCCGCCCGCGGCGCTAGGAGCGCGGCGAGCACCAGCACGCGGAGGTACATCACCGCGCTGGCGAGCGCGATGCCGGTGGCGAACGGCCCGCTGTCTCCCTGTGCAAGCCGCGATGCCAGCGATGCGGTCACGGCGGTGGACGAATAGGTGCCACCGATAACGGCGGTCGCGATTGTCCCCCGCTTCTCGCCAACCACGCGGTTCGCGACATAGCCGGCAATGGAAAATCCGGTAACGAGCACCAGCACCAGCCACAGCTTGAACGGATTCCAGGCATCGTAGGGACCGTATTGTGCGTTCGGCAGGAAGGGCAGAATCGCGGCCGAGATGACCGCAAATATCGCGATGGCCTGCATTTCCGCGGGGCTCAGCGCATTCAGAAGCCTGTGCGAGTGAAGCCGAGTCGCTAGCACGAAGCTGGTCAGCGCCGCTCCGGCAATTGCGACAGCGGCGTAGCCGGCCCCGCCGATCAGCCCCAATGCCAGCGTCACCATGGCAGCGACCATGGTGGTCACGTCGCGTCCGCCAGACCGGGCCTTGTCGCGAAGGAAGCCGGCGACCAGCACGGCTACCATTCCGGCAAGAACTATAGCGGCGGCGGAAACGGAGACTTCCCGCGCGATCAGGGCCATGAGGCTGCCGAACCCGCCGATCAAGGTGAATGTCCGCACGCCGGCGACGCGCGTGCCATCGGGCCGCTGGCGTTGCCGCCACCCGCGTTCGATGCCGATCAGCAACCCTGAGGCTACTCCGGAGAGCAGCGAGGTTAACGAGGATGCGTTGAGGAAGAGTTCGCCGGCTTGCACGCGGGCGCGTTAGCGCAGGAGCGGACGGGTTGCCAGAGGCCGGCGGATCACGTCTCCCGCTCCACCATACGGATGAAATCCCCGCCGTTGAACTCTCCGGCGAAGGTGAAGCCGAAGGCCTGTTCGACTTGTGCCGGGCAGGCGAGCAGTTCGATCTCGCGGCCGGGATCGTTGATGTAGCAGCCGAGGATGTCGGGACCCAAGGTTAGCCAGCGAGGCCCCGCGCCTTCGGCATCAAGCTTGTCCAGCACCGCCTGCACCGCGGCCTCGCTGCGCGTCGAAAGGCCGACATTCATGATGCCCTGATCGGACAGGCGGTGGTCGGAAGGACGTGGACGACCCCGGGGCGAGGTGTATTCGACCACTTCGAGGAAACCGTAGCCGGCCTTGACCAGGAAGCCCTCGCGCTCGACGCCGCCGAGGCCCCACAGCGCTTCGTCTTCGGGCGCATGCAGCAGTTCCAGCGGCGCCGTCTCGAAGCCGAGGATGCGGGTGTAATAGTCGCGCGCGGCTTCTAGGTCGGAGACCGAATGAGTGACGTAGAGGATCTGCGGGTCGGCCTGGTTGCGCTCGAACGGCCAGTCGACTTCGAGACCCGGGCCATCCTCCCAGACCTCGATGACGATCCCCGCCCATGGGTCGCGGATCGCGATGCGCCGCCTGTCCTGCGTCACCGTCTGTCCGGCAATCGGCGCGATGCCGCGTGCTTCGAGCTTCGCCAGGACCGCGTCGAATTCGGAAACGACGATGCCATAGCGCACCCAGCCATGGTCCGCCAGGCTCCAGTCAGCCGGCTTGGGCCTAACGGCCGGTCCGGTGTGGTGGAAGATTTCGAACTGGATGCGTGGGTGCCTTCCGAACAGCCACCACACCACCGTCTGCCCGTCGGTGTCGAGGCCCTGAACCTTCATCGTGTCGCCCCAGCCGACCTGTCCGCCGGCATTGGCGAAGCCGAAAGTTTCGGCATAGAACCGCACGGTCGCACCGAGGTCGGTTGTGCACAAGCCGATCTGGATGAAAGAGAAGTCTGACATCCTCGCTACCCTTCCAGCCCATCCACTACCGCCCGCGTCCTGTCATGGGCCTGCTTCACATAGTCCGCCGCCGAGCCGCCGGCCTTGATCCGGCTGTCGCGCGGGATCTTGACTTCGATGGGTGCGTCCCGAGGAATCGCGGCGAGGATATCGTGCAGCGGGAAGTCGCCGTCGCCGGGCAGTTCGCGGTCGTGGACTTCCTCGAAATAGGCGGCCGAGGTGTGCAGCCCCTTGCCGTCGTTGACCTGGCTGTAGAGCACCGGGCGGGCGGCGACGTCGGCGGGCGTGCCGCCGCTTCGCACCAGGTGCATCGGGCAGATGCCGTAGCCGATATTGTCCCGGCCGACCTGGTCGACGAAGCGGCGCGCCTGGTGGATGGTCTTGCAGCCGGGCGTCATCTGGCAGAATTCGAGGGCGACGGTGAGCTCGTAGGCTCCGGCGAGTTCCGCAAAGCGCCCGAGCATGTCGACGGCGCGGGGCTCTTCGGTCTCGAAGACATGGGTCATCACATTCACCGCACCCAGCTCGCGGCCCATCGCCAGTCCGGGAATGTAGTCTTCAAGGTCGGTATCGGGCTTCATCAGGAAGAATTCGGCGTTGACCACGGATAGACCGCTATCGGCGAGCAGCCCCAGCACCTCGTCCTTGGTTTCCTCGTAGACCTGCGGGAAGACGAACATGCCAGCCTTGTCACCGACCGGGACCGAGGGGTTGTTGGTGAACAGGCTGACGTGGCCGTAACCGGCGGCCGCCGCCGCCCGCCCGC
>CAYPFE010000395.1:0-3410 GCA_964409895.1 uncultured Novosphingobium sp. | reverse complement strand
TCTGCGGCAGGCAGCGTCGGTGCTATCGCGCTCGCGGCAATGGCATTCAACCTGTTTGGCGTCGCCAGCAAGGTCTGCACTATCGACGCGATGCAACCGGGCCTGTCCGACAGCTGCGGCGCCATCGGCCTCGGCAACCGGCCGAGCAAGGCCGAGCGCGTCGCCTAGGAAGGGATCGAACCCGGCAGCTGCGAGGCGCTGCAGAACTACGTCAACCGCTACCCCGCAAGCCCGCTGAGCGAACAGGCATCGCGCCTGCTGCTGGCGAAATCGGTGACAACGGTCGAGGAATGGGAGGAAGTGAAACGGCCACTGGCGCTCTATGTGCCGATGGGCGGAGGCGGCAAGGCGAGCGCGATAGAACGCGGCAGGCTCGATGCTGAGCAGCTGTGCAAGGGTTTCGGATCGGGCTCGCTATACCGCTACAAGAGCGCTGAGCCGGTGCCACAGACCTGGGACTGCTCAGGCGACAGCTGCAGCTTCGACGGTGTCGCCGAATGCACGCTGGAACTGCGCAGCGAAAAGGAAGTCGCGACCTGCGGGACAATTTCGGGCTGACGACCGAGCCTAGTCGGCGACCCGGTATTGCTCCTGGCCACCGGGCACGCCGTCCTTGCCGCCACCGTCGGGCGAAGCCGCGTCTCTGTGCCGCGATCCGGCCGCCGCCGCGATCAGTTCGCTGTGCTCCTCGTCGGGGATACGCGCCCAGCCGTCGCGGGTCAGCCGTTCGAGCGGGCGGTAGCGCACCTTGTACTGCATGCGCGGGCTGCCCTGCACCCAGTAGCCGAGATAGACATAGTCCAGCCCCATGTCGGCGGCGCGCTGGATGTGATCGAGGATGATGTAATTGCCGAGCCCGGACCGCTCCGCGTGATCGGGATCGTAGAAGCTGTAGATCATCGACAGCCCGTCCGCCTGCCGGTCGGTCAGGCAAGCGCCGACCAGCCGGCCCGGCGTCACCCCGTCCGGTGAAGGCTCGCGATATTCGATGACATAGCTCGTCACCGGCGTATGCTCGACCATGTCGGCGAAGTCGACTTCATCCATCGCCGTCATCCCGCCGCCGGGATGCCGCACGCCGAGGTAGCTCTGCAGCAGCTCGTATTGTTCATTGGTCGACCAAGGGCGGCAGATCGTCGCGACGAGATCGCCGTTGCGCTTGATGTTGCGCTTCTGGGTATTCGACGGCGCGAATTCCGTCGCCACAACCCGGACCGAAACGCAAGCCGAGCAATCGAGGCAAGACGGGCGATAGGCGACGGTCTGGCTGCGGCGGAATCCGATCCGGCCGAGCGCGTCGTTGAGCGCGTCGGCGTGCGGGCCCTTCAGTTCCGTGAACACCTTGCGCTCGCTCTTGCCCTCCAGATAGGGGCAGGGCGCGGGGCTGGTCACGAAAAACCGGGGGAAGCGGGCCGGGGCCGTCACTCTCGCATCTCTTCCTTGTTGCTGCTCATCGATTGGCGGCTCTTGTCTGGAGGCGACTATGCCGATCAGTCCCCCATCTTGGAAGGCTTTTAACCGCGAAATCGGGTTAACGGGAGATTATTTTGCACAGCACCGCCAGGGTGCGTCCCCGAAGTGGCCCCAATCGGGTCAGTTCAGTTCGACTTGGTCAACGGAATAGCCCTCGTGCTCGAGCGCTGCGATCAGCGCTTCGAGCTGCTCCTTGTCGCGGGCCTCGCATTCGATCTCGGTAACAAGCCCCTTGGCCGGCAGCGACGTAAAGATGCGCTGGTGGTAGACCTCGATGATGTTGACGTTGTGATCGTCGAACACCTTGGCGACCTTGTAGAGCGCGCCCGGCCGGTCCTGCAGCTTGATCCTGAGCCGCGCGAGCCGGCCAGAACGAGCCAGGTCGCGCAGCAGCACGTTCGCCAGCAGGCGGGTATCGATATTGCCGCCGGTAAGCACGATGCCGACCTTGCGGCCCGCGAACAGGCGGCGATGCGCCATCACCGCGGCAAGGCCGGCCGCGCCCGCGCCTTCGAGCACCGTCTTCTCGATCTGCACCAGCACCGCCAGCGTGTTTTCGAGCTGGGTCTCGCTGACTAGCAGGAACTCGTCGAGCATGCCTTCGAGCACGCGGGACGTGAATTTGCCGGGATCGAACACGGCGATGCCCTCGGCCAGCGTGTCGCCGCCGACAGCGAGATACTTGCGCTTGATGAGGTTGTACATCGAGGGGAACAGTTCCGCCTCGACGCCGATAAGCTGGATGTCGGGCCGGATATCACGCGCTATCGTGCCCATGCCGGCCGCGAGGCCGCCACCGCCGACCGGGATCGGCAGCACCTCGAGATCGGGCACGTCCTCGAGCATCTCTAGCGCCACCGTGCCCTGGCCGGCCGCGACATGGGGATCGTCGAAGGGATGGATAAAAGTCAGCCCGAGCTCGCCTTCCAGCCTGCGCGCATGGGCGTTGGCCTCGTCGAAGCTTTCGCCTTCGAGCACGACAGTGCCGCCGGCGAGCTCGGTCTGCATAACCTTCACCGTCGGCGTGGTGCGCGGCATGACGATGGTCACCGGGATGCCGAGTCGGGCGCCATGGTGGGACAGGCCCTGCGCATGGTTTCCGGCCGATGCGGCGATGACACCGCGCTTCGCCTGCGCATCGTCCAGCAGCAGCATCGCGTTCAGCGCGCCGCGCTCCTTGTAGGCCGCGGTGAACTGCTGGTTCTCGAACTTGAGGTAGATCTCGGCGCCAACGATCTCGCTCAGCGTCCTGGAATGGAGCGTTGGCGTGCGCACGACCGCACCGGTGATACGCTCCGCCGCCGCGCGCACATCGGCCGCGGTCAACGTTTCGCCCTCGCTTGTTGCAGTCCCGTTCATCCGCGCGCGCCTAGGCGAATGTTCCGCAAATTGAAAGCGCGGCTGCTTCCAGTTTGCTTTCGCGCAAAAACCGTTAGACAGGTCCCATGAGCGAAAAACGCAAAGTCTCCTTCCTCGGTCTCGGCGTGATGGGCGGGGAAATCGCCCGCCATATCGGCAATGCCGGCCACGAGCTCACTATCTTCAACCGCTCACCTGAGCGGCTGGAAGCCTGGCAAAGCACCAATCCCGGCCTTGAAAGCCGGGTTGCGGCGAACCCCGCCGATGCCGCCGAGGGCGCCGATGTAGTCATCACCTGCGTTGGCAACGACGACGACCTCGCCGATGTCGTGCTCGGCCCGAGCGGGGTGTTCCGTACCCTCAGGAAGGGCGGCGTCTTCGTCGACCACACCACCGTATCCGCCCGCATCGCCCGGCAGATCTCGGTCGAGGCGCGCGATCTCGAGGTGCATTGCGTCGACGCGCCGATGACCGGTTCGCAGATCGGTGCCGAAAAAGGCACGCTGACGCTGATGTGCGGTGGCCGCAAGGATGCGATCGAGGCCGCCCGCTCGGTGATGGAAGCCTATTCCGCCCGG
>CAYPFE010000394.1:0-3413 GCA_964409895.1 uncultured Novosphingobium sp. | reverse complement strand
GCAAATTCGGCATGACCGACTTCATCAATCCCAAGGATGTCGGCAATGCGGTCGAGCATATCGTCAACATGCTCGATGGCGGGGCGGACTACAGCTTCGATTGCACCGGCAACACCGACGTCATGCGCCAGGCACTGGAATGCTGTCACCGGGGCTGGGGTACAAGCGTCATCATCGGTGTGGCCGAGGCCGGAAAGGAGATCAGCACGCGTCCGTTCCAGCTGGTGACGGGGCGCGTGTGGAAAGGGACTGCTTTCGGAGGGGCGAAGGGCCGTACCGATGTGCCCAAGATCGTCGACTGGTACATGAATGGCAAGATCCAGATCGATCCGATGATCACCCATGTCCTGAGCCTTGAAGAGATCAACAAGGGCTTCGACCTGATGCACGCGGGCGAAAGCATCCGGTCCGTGGTGGTCTATTGAGCGATCCTTCGCGCCTTGCAGAGATCATTGCCGCGCATGCCGGACGCGAAGGCCCTCTGCTGCCGATCCTGCATGATGTGCAGGCCGCCTTTGGCTGCATCGATGAGGATGCGGAAGCCGCGATTGCGGATGCGCTGAACCTCAGCCGAGCCGAAGTGCATGGCGTGGTAAGCTTTTATCACGACTTCACGGCAGAGCCCGATCCACGGCCTGAAGTACAGGTCTGCCGGGCTGAGGCGTGTCAGGCACGCGGGGTCGAGGCGATGATGGCGGCAGCGGGAGAGGCGGCCGGTGACAGGGTGCGTTTGAAATCGGTCTACTGTCTCGGCTTGTGCAGCGTCGGCCCTGCGGCGCGCGCTGGCGATGACTTGCATGCCAAGCTCGATGAAGGCGCACTTGTGCGGCTGGTCGAAGCGCAATGATGGTTGTGCGAATATCCGATGACGCACTTGCCCTCGCATGCGGTGCGGACGATGTGGCGGCGGCCTTTGATGCCGCCGGCTGTTCGGTCGAACGGGTATCGAGCTGGGGCATGCACTGGCTGGAACCGCTCGCCGAAATCGACGGCCAGGGATTCGGACCGCTGGAGCCGGAAGATGTGCCGGGTGTGATCGGCGGCAGCAGCGCCAAGGCCATCGGGCCGATTGCCGAGCACCCTTTCATTGCGCGCCAGCAACGTCTGACTTTCATGCGCGCCGGGCTCACCAGGCCGCTCAGCCTTGAGGACTATGAGGCGACAGGCGGTTGGGCTGCGCTGCGGCGCGCGCATTCGTTGCCGCCGGGTCAGGTGGTCGCGGAAGTCATCCAATCGGGGCTGCGCGGTCGCGGCGGGGCGGGCTTTCCTGCCGGCATCAAATGGAAGACCGTCGCCGAAGCCATCGGAGAGCGCAAATACATCGTCTGCAACGCCGACGAGGGGGATAGCGGAACCTTCGCGGACCGCATGCTGATGGAAGGAGATCCCTTCGCGTTGATCGAAGGCATGGCGATCGCCGCCCATGCGGTGGGAGCGGACACGGGCTATATCTACATCCGCAGCGAGTATCCGCATGCGATCCGCAAGATGGAAGCGGCAGTGGAATTGGCGGCTGCAGTGGTTGCCCCATTCCAGATCGAAATTCGCATCGGAGCCGGAGCCTATGTCTGCGGCGAAGAGACTTCGCTGCTGAATTCGATCGAGGGCAGGCGCGGCGAAGTCCGTGCCAAGCCGCCGCTGCCAGCTCACGAAGGGCTGTTCGGTTGCCCGACGGTGGTCAACAATGTGCTGACGCTCGCGGCTGTACCGCACATCCTGACGGAAGGCGGAGCCGCAGCCTATGCGGCTTTGGGCACGGGCCGCTCGCGCGGCACCATGCCGATCCAGCTCGGTGGCAACATCAGGCACGGTGGGCTGTTCGAGGCGCCGTTCGGTATCACGCTCGGCGAACTGGTGAACGACATCGGCGGCGGCACGGCTTCGGGCAGGCCGGTCAAGGCGGTGCAGGTCGGTGGACCCCTCGGCGCCTATATTCATCCCGACCGCTTTGACGTGCCGTTCGATTACGAAGCCTATAGTGAAGCCGGCGCGTTGATAGGCCACGGCGGCGTGGTCGTGTTCGATGACACAGTAAGCATGTCCTACATGGCGCGCTTCGCCTTCGATTTCTGCGCCGCCGAAAGTTGTGGCAAGTGCACGCCTTGCCGGATCGGAGCGGTCCGTGGAGCGGAATTGGTGGAGCGCATCCGAGCAGGCGGGCGGCAGGCGGACCGCGTCGAATCGCTCCCGCAGATGCACAATTCCCGCAAGACACCACGGGCACGCGAGGAAGATATCGCGCTGCTCGATGACCTGTGCGAAGTGATGCGCGATGGTTCGCTTTGTGCTCTTGGCGGCTTCACGCCGTTCCCCGTGCGATCTGCCGTGAAAAACTGGCCGGAAGATTTTACATGATGAGTCTGTCGTGATTCTGGGTGCGGTCCTTGCAGGCGGGCAGGCCACGCGTTTCGGCAGCGACAAGGCGCTTGCCGAACTGGGCGGGCATACGCTGATCGCACGTGCCGTTGATGCGATGTCGGGCTGGTGCGAATATGTCGTGGTCGTCGGGCGCGAGACTGCTCCGGCGCCGACCCTGCCGGATTGGCCGCAGCCCGGGATGGGGCCGCTCGCGGGCATTGCTGCGGCGTTGCACTATGCCCGCGACGAGGGTTACGAGGCAGTGCTGACTTGTGGGGTCGATTCCGTCGGACTACCTGACAACCTGCTGGACCTGTTGGGCAGCGCGCCTGCCTATCTCGCCGACCAGCCGGTGATCGGCCTTTGGCCAGCATCCGCAGTCGAAGCTATCGAGACAATTCTGACGGGCGACGGCAGGCATTCGATGCAGCGCTTTGCCGAGGCGATCGGTTCGAGGGCGGTGAAAGCCGGCGTGAAACCTGCTAACATCAACACGCCAGCCGATCTCGCTTCAGCGGAGAAACGCCATGACCTATGAGAGGCAAGCCGATTTCGGCACGCCTGAAGTCAGGTCCGATGCAGAGGTTACGCTCACCATAGACGGGCGCGCGGTGACCGTGCCCGAGGGAACATCGCTGATGCGAGCTGCGGCACTGTGCGGCGGTTCGATACCGAAACTGTGCGCGACGGATAATGTGAAGGCGTTCGGGTCATGCCGCATGTGTCTGGTGGAGGTGGAAGGATGCAAGGGAACTCCGGCCTCCTGCACCACGCCGGCCGAGGAAGGCATGGTCGTCCACACCCAGACCGATCGGCTGGCGAAGCTTCGTCGCGGGGTGATGGAACTCTATATCTCCGACCATCCGCTTGACTGCCTCACCTGCAGTGCAAACAACGATTGCGAGCTGCAGGACATGGCCGCCGCCGTCGGCTTGCGCGATGTGCGTTACGGCTACGACGGCGCAAGCCATCTTGGGCTCTCGATCGACAGCTCGAATCCTTATTTCGAGTTCGACAGCTCGAAATGCATTGCCTGTTCGCGCTGCGTAAGAGCC
>CAYPFE010000393.1:0-3438 GCA_964409895.1 uncultured Novosphingobium sp. | reverse complement strand
TGCAGCGCCTGATCCTGTCGCGACCGGCGGTGGAGGCCGGCGAGCGCCTCGGCTTCCTGCCCGGCGACATGAAGGAGAAGGTCGATCCCTACCTGCGCCCGATCTACGACGCGCTTTACGACTGCATGCCGCCCGAACAGGTCGACCGGCGCATCGCGTCCGGCGAGATCGAGATCGCGCCGATCGCCCTCATGCGCGGCCGCACGCTCGCCGACGCCTTCGTCATCCTCGACGAGGCGCAGAACACCACGCCGGCGCAGATGAAGATGTTCCTCACCCGATTCGGCCAGAACAGCCGGATGGTGGTCTGCGGCGACCCGAAACAGGTCGACATCCCCGGCGGCGATGCCCACAGCGGGCTGGCGGATGCTGTGAACCGGCTGGAAGGCGTCGACGGCATTTCCGTCATCCGCTTCGGCGCAGGTGACGTCGTGCGCCACCCGCTGGTGGGCCGCATCGTCGAGGCTTACGAGGGCAAGGGCGAGTGAGGCTACTTGCTGCGATATGCCTTGCACTTGGCTTTGCAACCCCGGCCCATGCCGACTGGCTGGGCTTTGACTGGGGAATAAGCGAGGAGCAGGTCCAGGCTGCGGATTCCGAGGTGGAAGTCTATCGGCTGGAGACGGTCGAACAGAAAAGGATGCGGTCCAGTACCTCGATACTCGGCGGAAAATGGACCCATGACGGCCAGGGTTTTCAGGTCAGATTCTTCTTCGATCCCAAGCGACGGTTGGAATTTATCGACATCGAGCCGGATGGCATACAATGTCCGGAGCTGAACAATCTGTTCGCCCGGCATTTCGGCAAGTACGAAGAAACGACTGATTCGCTTGGCCCTGCCCAGCGGACGGTTCGCCACTGGCGCCTCAAGCGGACCGTTGAGTTGCATTCGCTCGTGCTTCATTTTCCGGGCGACGACACCTGGATATGCAGTACCAAGATCAGGAACCCTGTTCCTTGGTTGTCACGTTAGATTGCGACACCGAAGGCTGGCCTGAGGGTGATTGGGAGCCGCTGGCTTTGCGATGCGCAATCGCCGCCGCAAAACTCGTCCCCGAACTCGCCAACCCCCGCCTTTCCGCCAGCCTGCTGTTCACCTCCGACGCCGAGGTCCACGCACTCAACCGGCAATGGCGCGGAAAGGACAAGCCAACCAACGTACTCTCCTTCCCGATGCTGTCGCGCGACGAATTGCTCGCCCTGCCCCACGAAGGCCCGCCTGAAATGCTCGGCGATATCGCGCTGGCCTATGAAACCTGCGCGCGCGAGGCCGAGGAAAAAGGCATCCCCCTCGCCCACCACGCCGCGCATCTCATCGTCCATGGATTGCTCCACCTCGCGGGTTACGATCACGAAACCGGGCCTGAGCAGGCCGAAGAGATGGAGTTACTGGAAATAAAGGCTCTTGCCCTAATGGGCATTGCGAACCCATATGGGGATCTGGACCAGCAATAGGGGCTCATGCACGAAATGGCCGGAAATGGTCGCCTGGGTGAAACCGGTAACGGAGAACCGGACAGTAGCGGCTCGCTGTGGCGAGTGATCAGGCGATTATTCACATCCGACGTCGATCAGTCGCTGCGGGCGCAGATCGAAGAGGTTATCGACGAGCACGAGGGCGAGGCCGGCGATGGCCAGGCAAGCGGCGACCTCTCGCCGCTCGAGCGCCAGATGCTCAGGAACCTGCTGCATTTCAGCGAGCATGATGCCGACGATGTCGCCATCCCGCGCAGCGAGATCATCGCGCTGCCCGCATCCGCCAGCTGGGATGAGGTCATCGCCGCCTTCGCCGAACATGGCCATTCGCGCATGCCGGTCCATGGCGACACGCTCGACGACATCCTCGGCATGATCCATATAAAGGATGTATTCCCGATCCTCGCGGAAGGCTGCGAGCCCCCCGACGACTGGACCAAACTGCTGCGCCAGCCTCTGTTCGTGCCGCAGGCGCGCGGCGCGCTCGACGTGCTGGCCGACATGCGTGCCAAACGCGTCCACCTCGCCATCGTCCTAGACGAATATTCTGGAACAGACGGCATCATCACCATCGAGGACCTGGTCGAGGAAATCGTCGGCGAGATCGAGGACGAACATGACGACGAGCCCGAAGACCTGCTGGTGAAGCTTCCCGACGGCAGCTGGGACGCGGATGCCCGTGCCGAACTGGAAGACGTCGCCGAAAGAATCGACCCAAGGCTCGGCGAGATAGACGAATCCGTGGACACGCTGGGCGGGCTTGCCTTCGTGCTGGCGGAGCAGGTTCCGCCGTCTGGCACCGTGCTCGATCACGAAAGCGGCTGGCGGATCGAGGTAACAGAGGGTAACGAACGTCGCGTCGGCAGGCTGCGGCTGCACCCGCCTGCCAGCGAGGACAGCGAAGCCCGATAACTTCGGGGCAAACAGAGAACTACGCGCGTCCGCCTAGGAGAAGGATCAAAGCCTTGCCGACCCGCCGCCTGCCTCCCCTGCGCGCGCTAGAAGCCTTCAGCCGCGTCGTCCGGCTGGGATCGGCGAAGGCTGCGGCCGACGAACTGGCGCTGTCGCCATCGGCCCTCTCCCGCAGGATCGCGACGCTGGAGGACTATACCGGCAAGCGGCTGTTCACGCGCCAGCACCAGGCGATGAAGCTGACGGAGGACGGCCGGGCCTTTTACGATGCGGTGGCGCCAGCCCTTGAAGACCTGGCCTCCGCGATCGACGGGCAGATCGAGGATTCGCAGCTGCTGCGCCTCCACCTTGGCGTGCCTTCGCTGTTCGGCGGTCAGCGGTTGTTCCCGCGCCTGCCTGAACTGCGCAAGCAGCACCCGCGCCTGCATATCGACATCGACTCCACGCCGCATGTCGCCCAGCGCGTCGGCGACACGCTGGACGCGGCCATCGTGCTGTCCAAGGATCCCGATCCGGCATTCTATTCTGTCCGGCTGGACCACAACCAGGTCTATGCGATCACTACGAAGGAGCTTGCCGCCGAAATCGGCCCCAAACCCAACCGCGACAGGCTCGCAAAGCAGACCATCCTGATTCACAACGACTTGCCCGACAGCTTCGATGCCTGGCGCGAAGCGATCGGCCTCGACGGTCTGGAAGTGGCAGCCATCGACCATTTCGATTCGGGCCAGCTGATCCTCGAGGCGGCGGCGCAGGGGCTCGGCATCGCGATCATGCACGAGGACCATTTCGTCCGCGCCAACGATCCCCGGCTCGCGCGGCTTTACGACATCCCGATCGAAAGCCCCTATCGCTACTGGTTCATCTGCCGGCCCCGTGACCTGGAGAGCAGGCCGGTCAGGATCTTCCACGACTGGATGATGCAGGCCGGGCTTTAGCTTCTGTTTCAGACTAGCTGAAACAGAAGCGGTGCCAGCCCTCTCCCCCGCCCAGCCACCCGATACGCTATCCGGTACGATATCGGATGGCTAGGCGGGGGAGAGGGCTGGC
>CAYPFE010000392.1:0-3461 GCA_964409895.1 uncultured Novosphingobium sp. | reverse complement strand
TTCGTCGGCGTGAACATGATCTTCTTCCCGATGCACTTCCTCGGGCTGGCTGGCATGCCGCGTCGCTACCCGGATTACACGCCGGCCTACACCGAATGGAACCACCTCGCCACGATCGGCTATGTGGTGATGGCGGTGTCGATGGTCGTGTTCTTCGCCAACATCCTCTACGCGCTGTTTGCCGGCAAGAAGGCCGTGGGCAATTACTGGGGCGAGGGCGCGAATACGCTCGAATGGACACTGTCGAGCCCGCCGCCGTTCCACCAGTACGAGACCCTTCCGGTCATCGAGGATACGCCCCACCACTGACGGTAGACGGCTCTCTCTTGCAGGAGAGAGCCTCTGCCGCATGACCCTTCCCCCTTTGGGAGGGAGTAAGACATGAACCAGATTGCGATTGCCGCTCCTGCCCAGGCTCCCACCGATTGGCGCGATTTCCTCGCGCTAACCAAGCCGCGAGTGATGAGCCTGGTGATCTTTACCGCCATTTGCGGCCTCATCGCCGCGCCTGAGCGGATCCACCCGGTGCTGGCCTTCACCGCGATCCTGTGCATCGCTGTGGGTGCCGGTGGGGCCGCTGCACTCAACATGTGGTGGGAAGCCGATCTCGACGCGGCAATGAAGCGCACTGCGGGACGCCCGATCCCGGCGGGGCGCATGAGCAAGACCGAGGCGCGGGACTTCGGTGTCGCCTTGTCGGTCGGTTCGGTAGTGCTGATGGGGCTGGCGATTGGCTGGCTGGCGGCTTCGATCCTGGCCCTCTCGATATTCTATTACGCGGTGATCTACACGATCTGGCTGAAGCCGCGCACACCGCAGAACATCGTTATCGGCGGCGGCGCGGGCGCGTTCCCGCCGCTGATCGGCTGGGTTGCGGCAACGGGCGAGATCACGCTGATGCCGGTGGTGCTGTTCGCGATCATCTTCTTCTGGACGCCGCCGCATTTCTGGTCGCTGGCGCTGTTCGTCAAGAGCGATTACGCCAAGGCCGGCATTCCGATGATGCCCGTTGTTGCTGGCGAAAAGGCGACTCGCCACCAGATCTTCGCTTACGCCGTGCTGCTGCTGCCGCTTGGAGTGCTGCCATGGTGGATCGGCGGAACCGGTGCCGTCTACGGAATTTCGGCCCTCGTCCTGTCGCTTGTCTTCTTGGCGCTTTCGGTTCGCGTCGGCCTGCGCATGCCTCTGCCCGAAGGCGACACAATGAAGCCGGAGAAGCAGCTATTCGCATACTCGGTCATCTACCTTTTCGCGCTGTTCGCGGCATTGGTTGCGGACCGTCTGGTGGCCTGACAGGACCGATAGAGATGGCAGAAGACCCCAATCCCGATCACGAACGTATCCGCCGCCAGCGCAACATCGTCATGGCGCTGGCGCTCGGCGCCTTCGTGGTGCTCGTCTATTACATTTCCATCGCCAAGATGATGTGAGCACCATGGCCGCAGCATCCCTCCAGCAGCGCAATCGAAAGGTCGGGGCAATCGCCCTTGCCTTCGCTGCCGGGATGCTTGGCTTGGGCTATGCTGCCGTTCCGCTCTATCAGCTTTTCTGCCAGGTTACCGGTTTCGGCGGAACGACGCAGCGCGCAACCGAGTTGGAAGCCGCGAGCGTGTCGGTTTCCGCGCGGACGATGTCGATCCGTTTCGACGCCAATGTCGAGCGTGGCATGCCGTGGGAATTCCGTCCGGAGCAGGTGACCGATACCGTTTCCATCGGCGCGCGCGACATGGCGATTTATATTGCCCGCAACACGTCCGACAAGCCGGTCACCGGCAATGCCACCTTCAATGTTGAGCCGGAATATGTCGGCAAGTATTTCAACAAGATCCAATGCTTCTGCTTCACCGAGCAGAGGCTCGAAGCTGGGCAGCAAGTGCGCATGCCGGTGCTCTATTACGTCGACCCCGCGATCCTCGACGATTCGGATGCGAAAGACGTCGAACAGATTACGTTGAGCTACACTTTCCACCCCGCCGTGGGCGAAGGTGCAAATAGGCTGGACCGCACCGGGGCAGGGAGTTAAGGGCAGCTCGTGAATTCAATCGCGGCCGCTGGGCCGCACAGCTGAAGACAGGGATGGCAGGGTACCATGGCTGGAACCAAGAACCACGATTATCACATTCTTCCGCCGGATATCTGGCCGCTTATAGGCGCCTTGACCGCGCTGACGATGACCAGCGGCGGCGTGCTCTACATGCATGACAATCCCATCGGAAAATATATCCTGCTGCTGGGCGCGCTGGGTGTGGGCATCACCATGTTCGCGTGGTGGTCCAATGTTGTGAAGGAAGCGCATGCGGGCGATCACACGCCGGTGGTGCAGCTGCACCTGCGTTACGGCATGATCCTGTTCATCGCTTCGGAAGTGATGTTCTTCGTCGGCTGGTTCTGGGCCTTCTTCGACTTCTCGCTGTTCCCTCCCCCGATCGAAGTGGTCGAAGGCGTGACGTCGAACCTGCTCGGGCAGGACGGCGCCGACGCAATCGCGCAGTTCCCGCCCAAGGGCATTGAGGTCCTGAACGCATTCGACCTTCCGCTGTTGAACACGCTGATCCTGCTGTGCTCGGGCACGACCGTAACCTGGGCGCATCACTGCCTGATCCACGGCGACCGCGAAGGCCTCAAGACCGGCCTTTGGCTGACGATCCTGCTGGGACTGCTGTTCACTGGCATTCAAGCCTATGAATACTCCGCAGCGCCGTTCGGGTTCGGCGGGAATACCTATGGTTCGGCCTTTTACATGGCGACCGGTTTCCACGGCTTCCACGTGATCGTCGGCACGATCTTCCTGATCGTCTGCCTGCGCCGTGCCTATGCCGGCCACTTCACCCCGCGCCAGCACTTCGGCTTCGAAGCCGCCGCGTGGTACTGGCACTTCGTCGACGTCGTCTGGCTGTTCCTGTTCGTCTGCATCTATGTGTGGGGCGGCTGGGGTGCGCCGACCCACTGATGGCTGATGCCAATCCCGAAAAAGAGGGGCAGCCGGGGATCGTACCGGCTGCCCTTTTCGGTTTGTGCCCGCGCTGCGGTGCAGGGACCCTGTTCGGCGGGCTGACGCAGTTCGCCCCGCACTGTTCAGGCTGTGACCTGGACTTCGAAAGCTATAACGTCGGGGACGGGCCGGCGGCGTTTTTGACCATGGTGATCGGTGCATTGATCGTGGGGCTGGCACTTTGGCTGGAACTCGCTGTGCGTCCCCCATTCTGGGTCCATGCCGTTGTGTGGATACCCATCACCGCTGCTGCGGTGGTCTGGGGGCTGCGTGCCGGCAAGTCCGCGCTACTCGCCGCCGAACACCAGCGCAGCGCGCGCGAGGCTGGGGCCAGGGACCTGCGCGAACAATGATGGCGCTGGTCCGACGCTTGCCGGTCCTGCCGACGATCGTGGTGTTGGTTGCAGTCGGCATCATGATCCGGCTCGGCTTCTGGCCGAAACGTGGCGAGATGCCCGAAGATCCGGCG
>CAYPFE010000391.1:0-3491 GCA_964409895.1 uncultured Novosphingobium sp. | reverse complement strand
ATGGACGTCGCTATCGGCTTGACAATATCCAAGGACCTGGAGGCGCCGCCAAAGGTAACCCGTATTATGAGGTAATGGGGGTTTCACGACACTGGCGCTATTCCAGAGAGCGAATGGATGAATTGATCGCACAAGGTCGGATCGTGCAAACTCGGCCCGGCGCGGTTCCAGCTTACAAGCGATACCTCGACGAAATGCCAGGGGTGCCTGCACAAAACATTTGGACAGACATTCCAGTGATAAACAATCGTTCAAGCGAAATGCTTCCATACCCCACGCAAAAACCGCTCGCCCTGCTCGAACGCATCATCGCCGCGTCCTCCAACGAGGGCGATGTCGTGCTCGATCCCTTCTGCGGCTGTGGCACCGCCGTCCATGCCGCCGAGAAACTCGGCCGCCAGTGGATCGGCATCGACATCACCCACCTTGCCATCGGCCTCATCGAAAAGCGCATGACCGACGCCTTCCCCGGCATTGCCTTCGAGGTGAAGGGCCGCCCGCAATCGCTGGCCGCCGCGCTCAACCTCGCAAGCCGCGACAAGCACCAGTTCGAGCTGTGGGCGCTCTCGGTGGTCGACGCGGTGCCGTGGCAGGGCGGGCGCAATGGGCCGGACGGCGGCATCGACGGCATCATCTGGTTCAGGCCCGACGGCAAGCGCACCGAAAAGGCGATCGTCGAGGTCAAGGGCGGCGGGGTCGGCGTCAAGGATATCGGCAGGCTGGCGCAGGTGATGCAGCGCGAAGGCGCGCCGCTCGGCGTGTTCCTCACGGCACAGTCCCCCACCCGCGCGATGGAGCGCGACGCGGCAGCTGTCGGCGTTTGGGAGAACGAACTCACCGGGCGCAAGCATGCGCGCCTGCAGATCCTGACGCTCGCCGAACTGTTCCAGAACAAGCGGCCAGATATCCCCTGGGTCGATGCGAGCGTCTTGAAGAGCGCCAAGCGGGAAGACAGCTCCAAGCAGGGAAAGCTGCTGTAACCCTTCTCCCATCAAGGGGGAAGGTTTGTGCGAACCCCTTGCCCGAATCGAACATGTCTGGAACATGGGGCGGGCCATGTCCCTCACCCATATCACTGTCCGCGGCGCGCGGGAGCATAACCTCAAGGGGTTCGATGTTGCGCTGCCGCGCGAACAGCTGATCGTCGTCACCGGGCTGTCGGGTTCGGGCAAGTCGAGCCTCGCCTTCGACACGATTTATGCCGAGGGGCAGCGGCGCTATGTCGAGAGCCTGTCGGCCTATGCGCGCCAGTTCCTCGAGATGATGCAGAAGCCCGATGTCGAGCATATCGACGGGCTCAGCCCCGCGATCTCGATCGAGCAGAAGACCACCAGCCGCAACCCGCGCTCCACCGTCGCCACCGTCACCGAGATCTACGACTACATGCGGCTGCTGTGGGCGCGCGTCGGGGTGCCCTATTCGCCCGCGACCGGCCTGCCGATCGAGGCGCAGACCGTCTCCAACATGGTCGACCGGGTGATGGCGCTGCCCGAAGGCACGCGGCTTTACCTTCTCGCCCCGGTGGTGCGGGGAGGAAGGGCGAATATCGCAAGGAGCTCGCCGAATGGCAGAAGGCCGGATTCACCCGGGTGCGGGTGGACGGCGAGATCTTCGCAATCGAGGATGCGCCCGCGCTCGACAAGAAGCTCAGGCATGACATCGAGGTGGTGGTGGATCGCCTCTCGGTGCGCGATGGCATCGAGACGCGGCTGGCGGACAGCTTCGAGACGGCGCTGAAGCTGGCCGAGGGGCTGGCCTATGTCGACCTGGCTGACGGTAACGTGCCGGGGCGCGAGGAAGAGGAGAAGGGCGCAAATGTCACCGGCGGCCAGCTCAAGGGCGCCGGCATCACGGCCAACCGCATCGTCTTTTCCGAGAAATTCGCCTGCCCGGTCTCCGGCTTCACCATCGAGGAGATCGAGCCTCGGCTGTTCTCCTTCAACGCCCCGCAAGGCGCGTGCCCGGCCTGCGACGGGCTGGGCGAGAAGCTGCTGTTCGACCCGCAGCTGGTCGTGCCCAACGAGGCGCTGAGCCTGAAGCAGGGGGCGGTGGCGCCCTGGGCCAAGTCGAACCCGCCGTCGCCCTATTACATGCAGGTGCTCGACAGCCTGGCGCGGGCCTACGATTTCGACCTGGTGACGCCATGGAATGAACTCGAGCCAGACCAGCGGATGATCATCCTCCACGGCACAGGCGGAATGCCAGTGGCGCTGACGTTCAAGGACGGGCGCAAGGAGTACACCGTCAACAAGCCGTTCGAGGGCGTGATCGGCAATTTGAACCGCCGCATGCTGCAGACCGACAGCGCCTGGATGCGCGAGGAGCTGGCGCGGTTCCAGACCGCGCAGCCCTGCGAGGCCTGCGACGGCAAGCGGCTCAAGCCCGAGGCGCTGAGCGTCAAGGTCGGCGGCGAGGACATCTCCTCCTGCACCCGCCTGTCGGTCGCGGACGCCTTCGTCTGGTTCGGCGGGCTCGAGGAGCGGCTGACCAGCCAGCAGCAGCAGATCGCTCGAGCCATCCTCAAGGAAATCAACGAACGTCTTGGATTCCTTAATAATGTCGGGCTCGATTACCTGAACCTCAACCGCACTTCAGGTACGCTGTCCGGCGGCGAGAGCCAGCGCATCCGCCTTGCGAGCCAGATCGGCAGCGGGCTTTCCGGCGTGCTCTACGTGCTCGACGAGCCGAGCATCGGGCTGCACCAGCGCGACAACGACCGGCTCCTGGAAACGCTCAAGCGGCTGCGCGATCTTGGCAACACCGTCATCGTCGTCGAGCATGACGAGGACGCGATCCGCCATGCCGACTGGATTGTCGACCTTGGCCCCGGCGCGGGCGTCCACGGCGGCGAGGTGGTCGCCGAAGGCCCGCTGAACAAGATCCTGAAGGCGAAGAACTCGCTCACTGCCGACTATCTCACCGGCAAGCGCGAGATCCCGGTCCCCGCTCGCCGCCGCAAGGGTAACAGCCACGCGCTCACCGTCCACGGCGCCACCGCCAACAACCTCAAGAACGTCACCGCCTCGATCCCGCTCGGCACTTTTACCTGCGTCACCGGCGTCTCCGGCTCGGGCAAGTCGAGCCTCACCATCGACACGCTCCACGCCGGCGCGGCACGGGCGCTCAACGGCGCGAGAGTCATCGCCGGGCCGCACGAGCGCATCGAGGGCCTCGAATATTGCGACAAGGTAATCGAGATCGACCAGTCGCCGATCGGCCGCACCCCGCGTTCCAACCCGGCGACCTACACCGGCGCCTTCACCAACATCCGCGACTGGTTCGCCGGCCTGCCCGAGAGCGAGGCGCGCGGCTACAAGCCGGGGCGCTTCTCGTTCAACGTCAAGGGCGGGCGGTGCGAGGCGTGCCAGGGCGACGGCCTCATCAAGATCGAGATGCACTTCCTGCCCGACGTCTACGTCACCTGCGAGGAATGCCACGGCAAGCGCTACAATCGCGAAACGCTGGAAGTGAAGTTCAAGGGCCACTCCATC
>CAYPFE010000390.1:0-3523 GCA_964409895.1 uncultured Novosphingobium sp. | reverse complement strand
GCAGGAATGCCTGCGCCGCATTGAAATGAGTGAGCACATTCGCGGCGTAGGAGGCTGCCAGCTCCTCCGCACCGGTTTCGCAGAGCAGTTTGAGGGCAGCAGTTCCCTGGACCGAAACGACGACGTCATCGATGCCGCCGTGCGCCGCCCGGGCTTCCTGCCAAAGCTTTTCCGCGCCCGATTCGCTCGCGAGATCGCCCGCGACGCAGGCGAGCTCCGCGCCCTCATGCTCCCGTGCAAGCGACGCCAGCCGGGAAGCATCGCGGCCCGCTGCAATCACCTTGCGGCCGCTCGCCAGCGCCTCCGCGACGATTCCCCTGCCGACATCTCCGGCGGCTCCGACAACCAGAAGCGTTCCCTTGTCCATCCATCGCTTCTCCCGCCGACCGTTACTGCGGCTTTCGCATCGCCTTGCCCTGTTATATCAATAGTGGTTGGGGACAAGGCGGGAGGGATGCGATGGGCGATCAGGCAGAGGATTTCGATTTCATCATAGTCGGCAGCGGCGGCGGCTCGACACCGGCGGCACTGCTGATGCACGAGCAGGGCAAGCGTGTCCTCATCATCGAGAAGAGCGAGCTGATCGGCGGCACCAGCGCCTATTCGGGCGGCGTCATCTGGATACCCAACAACGACATTCTCAACGAAGCCGGCGGCGGTGATTCACATGCGCGCAGCCGCGAATATCTCGACGGGCTGATCGGCGATTTCACGCCATCCTCCACGCCGGCAAAGCGCGATGCCTGGATCCGCGAGGGTCCGGCGATGATCCGCTTCCTGCAAAGCCAGGGGATGGAGTTCCGCCATGCCTGGTGGCCGGACTATTACGACAACCGGCCGGGCGGCAGCGTCCAGGGCCGCTCGCTTGCCGCACCGCTGTTCGACGTCAACAAGCTCGGCGAGTGGGGCCCGAAGCTCGCCCACAACCCGCTCACCAGCGCCATGCCGATCCCGAGCTGGGAAAGCGTCTGGCTGTTCAAGTCGAGCACGACCTGGCGCGGCAAATGGGTCGGCGTCAAGATGCTGATGCGGATGATCTTCCTGAACAAGCTGCTTGGCAAGACGATCCGGGGCGCGGGCAATGCGCTGCAGGGCAGGCTCTACCAGATAGTCTTGCGCAAGAAGATCCCGATCTGGAACGCCACTCCGGTGGTCGATCTCATTGTCGAGGACGGGCGCGTCGCAGGCGTCGTTGCAGAGCGCGAGGGCAAGCGCGTCGAGGTCCGCGCGAAGCTTGGCGTGCTGCTCAATGCCGGCGGCTTTTCACGCAACATCGAAATGCGCGAGAAATACCAGCCCAAGCCGACCTCGGCCGAGTGGACCCAGGTCAACCCCTGCGACACCGGCGAGATGATCGAATCGGCGATGAAGCTGGGGGCTGCGACCGACCAGATGGACGAATCGTTCTGGCTGCCGAGTTCCTTCATGCCCGATGGCACCTTCGTATCCTTCCACACGCCCAACGACACCGGCAGGCCGCATGTCATGGTGGTCGGGCCGGACGGCAAGCGCTTCGTCAACGAATCCAACAGCTACATGGAATTCGGCCGGGCGATGTACACGGCAGGCGCGGTCCCCGCCTGGGCGGTCATCGAGAGCCGCGCGCGCAGGAAATCGATCTGGGGGCCGATGCTGCCCGGCATCACGCCGAAGAACATGGTCGAATCGGGATATATGCGGAAATTTGACACTCTGGAGGCCCTGGCCGAGGCCTGCGGCATCGATCCTGCGGGGCTGGCCGCCGAAGTCGAGCGCTTCAATGGCTTCGCCCGGTCCGGCGTCGACGAGGACTTCCATCGCGGCGAAAGCGCCTACAACCAGTATTACGGCGATCCCAAGAACAGGCCCAACACCAACCTCGGCACGATCGAGAAGCCCCCTTATTATGCCGTGGCGATCTGGCCGGGCGACGTCGGCACTTGCGGCGGGCTCGTCACCGACGAGAACGCGCGGGTGATGAAGGAGGACGGCTCGCCGATCCCGGGGCTCTATGCCTGCGGCAACACCAGCGCTGCGGTGGGCGGACGCGTCTACGCCGGCGCGGGTGCGAGCGTCGGTCCGTCGATGACCTTCGGCTATATCGCCGCGCGGCATGCTTCGGGCGCGAATGCGTGAAGGTGAGTCCATGTAGCCTTCACCCCCGCGCGGCGAACCGATCGGCCACGCCTTCGAAATAGCGCCGCGGGTTGTCGACGAACATCTTGTCGATGTCGTCCAGGGAGACTCCCGCTTCCAGCATTGCGGGAATCACGTCGTTGTGGATGTGCATGTAATTGTGGTTGGGCATCGCGGCGCCATAGTCGTCGACAGACGGGAAGAAGTCGGACCAGGCGCAGCAATCGTGGCTCAGAGTCAGCTGATCCGCGTAGCCGCGCCTGACCATCTCGGCAATCGTGGCAACGCGCTGTTTCATCGAGATGACGAAGTCGACGCCGAAGCGGTCCATGCCCAGGATCGAGCCGCCGTCGGCAATCTTCATCAGGTAATCGATGTCGGTGGTGTCGCCGCAATGGCCCATGACGACGTCCTCAAGGTCGACGCCTTCCTCGCGCATCAGCTTCTGGACGATCAGTCCGGTTTCCTGCAGCGGCGCGGTGTGGACGGTGATCGGCGTACCGGTTTCGCGGTTGGCCCTGGCGATGGCGCGCATTACCCGTTCGACCCCCGGTTTCAGTCCGGGCTCGTCGATCGCGCATTTGAGCATGCCGGCCTTCACGCCAGTACCTGCGATGCCCTCGGTGATGTCGCGCACGAAATGTTCGACCATCGGTTCCTCGGGCACGTGTTTGAGCAGCCCCGGTCCCCAG
This sequence comes from uncultured Novosphingobium sp., assembly GCA_964409895.1. Classification (GTDB taxonomy): domain Bacteria; phylum Pseudomonadota; class Alphaproteobacteria; order Sphingomonadales; family Sphingomonadaceae; genus Novosphingobium. The sequence continues at coordinate 716 of CAYPFE010000390.1, read as the reverse complement.
AACTGGAATGCCGACGGCACCGCGTCGAAGGTATAGGCGCCCGTGGAAACCACTATGTTGAGCTCGGTCTGCGCGGCGGCCTTCTTGAGCGTCGGCATATGGCGGCCGAGGCCGAGCACGGTGAGGTCGACGATGGTATCGATGCCCGCCGCCTTGAGTTCGTTCAGCCGGGCGACGGCGTCGGTGACGGTCTTTTCCTCGAAGAAGTCGGGCCGGTAGTTGTAGGTATATTCGGTGTCCATGAGGAACACGTGCTCATGGATCAGTACGCGTCCTAACGCGCTGCTGTCGATCGTTCCGCGCGCCGTTTCGATTGTCGCCATGTGCCTGCCTGCTCAGTTGCCGTGCTGGCGCATAGCAGCCGGTTTGCCGCGCCCGGTCAAGCGGTGAGGGATTTCGCGATTGGCGGTGATGCGGGCTCTACGGAATTGCCCGAGAGAATTATTCCGGGCCACCAGCTCCGTTGGCGGTGCTGCCGGTGGGTGTCCCGTCGGACTGCAGATAGGGCAGGGGATTGACTGCCTCGTTGGCGATGCGGACCTCGTAATGGAGGTGCGGTCCGGTCGAGCGGCCGGTCGAGCCGACGAAGCCGATGACGTCGCCCTTCCTGACGCGCTGTCCCTTTGCGACGTTAAGCCGCGACATATGCGCGTAGCGGGTCTGGATCTGTCCGCCATGCTCGACGAACATGGGAAGTTGCCGTTGTGCGCCGAGAT
>CAYPFE010000389.1:0-3529 GCA_964409895.1 uncultured Novosphingobium sp. | reverse complement strand
CGTCGTGCCGCCGAAGAAAGAGCGCAAGCGCAAGCGCGACCGTGCGGGGGGGATCAATCCGGTCGGCGATCCGCTGTTCGATGCCCTGCGCGCCCTGCGCCGCGACCTGGCGGCCGAGGCCGGCGTGCCGCCCTATGTCGTGTTTCACGACGCGACGCTGCGCGAAATGGCGGCCTTGCGGCCCGCAAGCCTTGACGCGATGAGTGAAATCACCGGGATCGGCACCCGCAAGCTTGAGGCCTATGGCGATGCCTTCCTGGCGGTGATCGGGCGGTATTGAGGGGTCAATGTAGCTTCCCGTCGCCCTGAGCTTGTCGAAGGGCTGCCTTTTTTTTCAGGCGCGGCACTCAAAGAAAAGGACAGTGCTTCGACAGGCTCAGCATGAACGGAGTGCTGCTAGGTACCCCTCAAACTCCGGACTTCGAAATCGCTTCCTCGCTCGCCCGCCAAAGGCCGTCCACGAAATCCGCATCCTCGACCAGCCGGTGCGGTTCGCGCACTTCCCGCTTGTGCCAGTAGAGCCCGCTGCATTGCCCGGGCTCGTCAGCCGTCGCCAGCCACACCAGCGTGTCCGCACCTTCCTCGTTGGTGATCTTGTCGAGCGCATCGGTGTAGGCCTTGGTTTCCGCGCTCATATAGCTGAAGAAGTTCGAATCCGCGGTGCCCGGATGGGCGGAATGGGCGACGATACCGTCGCCGGCCACCTGCCCGGCCAGCGCCCGGGCATGGGCGACATTGGCGAGCTTGCTGGCGCAATAGCCATAGCCCGGACTCCAGTCGCCGAGCCGCTGCAGGTCGGAAAGGTCGATGCCGTCGATCATTTCGCTGCCGTCCGACGAGGTGTTGACGATGCGCACGCTGCCGGCGGGTGAAGCCTGCGCGGCCTTGCGCAACAGCGCCAGCAGGCGGTTCGTTAGCAGGAATGGGCCGAGATGGTTGCCCGCGAAATTGGCGTCGTTGCCCTCGGCGGTGATCACCAGTTCCGCTGCCATGCCGCCGGCGTTGTTGACGAGAATGTCGATACGGTCGGTGAGCGCTGCGATCTCGTCCGCCAGCCGCGCGGTGTCGGCCATCAGCGAGAGATCGGCGCGCAGCATCGTCACTTCGCCTGTCGCCGAGGCCTTGCGAATATCCGCCTCGGCTGCCGCACAGCGCCCAGGATCGCGGCCCTGGCCGATGACCCGGAACCCCTGCGCGGCCAGCGCCTCTGCCGCAGCCTTGCCGATCCCCGAACTCGCGCCTGTCACCACTGCGACCCGTGACTTCACTTCACTCATTCGATCCCGCCTCTATCCTCTTGCCAGCACGGGCCCTGCTAGTGTCAAATGCGGGCGAAGACAAACGAGAGGAGAGGCGAAAATGAGCGAAGGCCTGCGCATTCCCGAACGGGTGATCCCCATCCCCGAGCATCTCAGCCCCGAAGCGAAGGCGGTGCTGGCAGCACCCCGGCCCGATGGAGCGTCCGGCTATCCCGCGCTCGACGATGTGGCAGGCTGGAAACAGCGCATCGCGGCGATGGACGAGATGGTGATGGGGATGTTCACCTCGCGTGTCGATAGCGCCCAGTTCAGCTACCGCGACCTTACCGAAGGCGAGGCGAAGGGCTTCGAAATTGTCCCCAAAGGCGTCTCGCCCGGCGACCGCCGCGTCTATCTCGATATCCATGGCGGCGCGCTGATCATGGGCGCGGGCGAGGTCTGCAAGGCGATGGCGACAGCAAGCGCGGCGATCCATCAGGTGCGCACAATCGCGGTCGACTACCGCATGCCGCCCGATCATCCCTATCCGACCCCGCTCGACGACTGCGTTGCGTTTTACCGTATGCTGCTGCGCGACCATGCGCCACGCGAGATCATCGTCGGCGGCGGGTCGGCAGGCGGCAACCTCGTCGCGGCAATGCTGCTGAAGGCGCGCGACGAAGGCCTGCCGATGCCGGCGGCCGCCGTGCTGTCGACGCCCGAGGTCGACCTCACCGAATCGGGCGACACCCACCAGACCAACGCCGGGATCGACGGCATGGGCACTCTGATGCAGGCGAACCTGCTCTACGCGAATGGCGCGGACCTCACCGACCCTTACGTCTCGCCGCTGTTCGGGGACTTCACCAAGGGCTTCCCGCCGACAATCATCACCGCGGGCACGCGCGACCTGTTCCTGTCCAATGCCGTGCGCATCCACCGCAAGCTGCGCGCGGCGCGCGTGCCTGCCGAACTCCACATCGTCGAAGCCGCCGCCCACGGCAATTTCGGCGGCGCGCCGGAGGATGCGGCGCTCGACGAGGAGCTGCGCAGCTTCTGCGAAGCGAAATGGAGCGGGCGTTAGGATCGTAATCGCGCCGGCGACGGCAAGCCTGTGCTATCATGACGTCCGTTTGAGAAAGGATCCGTTATCGTGACGACCCAGCATCTATCGACATGCCGGCTGTGTCCGGCCTTCTGCGGCATGGTCCTGGAAGTGGATGGCGATGTCGTCGTCAGCGCGCGGGGCGATCCCGAACACCCGATTTCACGCGGTTACCTGTGCCCCAAGGGTCGCAGCGCAGGCGACTTCCATAGCCATCTCGACCGGCTCGATTTTCCCATGGTCGATGGCAAGCAAACGGACTGGGATGCGACGCTGGACAACCTTGCGGCGCGGATGACGTCGATCATGACGAGCGACGGGCCCGAAGCGATCGGCTATTACACGGCCAGCGGCGGCGCCTATGACAGTGCCGGGCGTTCGACCATCGGCGCGTTCTTCCGCAAGCTCGGTTCCAGCCAGCGCTACTCGGCGGTCACGGTCGATTGCGCGCCTGCGGTTCGCGCGAACCAGATCGTGACCGGCCATGCCGAGATCACGCCGGAGTTTCATCCCGACGAACAGGCGCCCCGGCTGTTCGTGACGATCGGCAGCAATCCGGTCGTGTCGCACTCGCAGATGGGAATGATCCTCGGCGACCCGGTGCGGTGGTTCCGGGGTTATCAGGAGCAGGGGGGCGAAATCTGGGTGGTCGATCCACGCCGCACCGAGACCGCGCGGTTTGCAGACCACTACATGCCGATACGGCCGGGAACGGACGCCTATCTGCTGGCCTATATCGCCCGCGAGCTGCTCGAGGAGGGTGCGGACCGCAACGAGATGGAGCGTCATGTCGCGCCCGAGGATATCGCAAACCTGCGCAAGGAACTGGCTCCCTTCGGCCTGGATTTCGTGGCCGAACGCACCGGCATCGATCCCGGACAGATCACCGGCCTGCTCGCGGCGATCCGCCGCCACGGCAAGCTGGCGATAACGCTGGGCACCGGCCTCAATTTCACACCCGGCGCGCTGGTCACGCAATTGCTGCGCTGGGTGATCATCGTCATCACCGGGTCGGTCGACCGCGAGGGCGGCATGTGGGTCAACGCCGGATGGTACAACCCGCTCGAAAAGCGCGAGGAATGGAGCGCGATGACGGCTGTGCCCATGGCTCCGCTCTGCCGGCCGGACCTGCCCAAGTGGCTTGGCGAGGTGCCCTGCGGGGCGATGGTGGACGAGATCGAGAGCG
>CAYPFE010000388.1:0-3541 GCA_964409895.1 uncultured Novosphingobium sp. | reverse complement strand
ACGATGACGGTTCGCCGTTGTTCTTGTTTTCCACGCTCGCGGCGCACACCCAGGCCGATGATCCGGCTCGGTATCCGGCGCAGGAGCGGAAAACGGTCCAGCAACCGGACCGGAAGCGGGGCCCGTTCGATGGGCCTGCCCGACAGTACCGCTCCAATGACATTGTCCTGCGCCAGTTTCTGCCCGCGCTGAATAACACGTGTGGGCCACTCCCGCCGCTTCTGAACCCTTGCCAGCAAGGGGTCCGCGTTTTCGCCGCGTGAAAGCGGTCCGGCAAGAATATTGGCAGCAGCAACCGCGTCCTGAATGGCAAGGTTGATCCCGATCCCGCCGATCGGGCTCATCGCGTGGGCGGCATCCCCGATCGCAAGCAGTCCGGGCCGGTGCCAGACGGTCAGCCGGTCGAGTGCGACCGACAGCAGGAACAGCTCGTCGGTGCTCTCCAGCCCGCCTGACAGGTCGATTTCGGGAAACAGCGCGGCGAGCTGGCCGCGCAACCAGCCGATCCCGCGCGCCTTCACTTCCTCGCCACTGCCCTTGGGAATGATGAACGCCGCCTGCCAGTAGCTGCGCCGGTCGATCATCACCGCCATGCGTCCGGTATCGATGGCACCGCGCAAAGCTTCCCCATCGTGGGGCGTCTTGGGCAGGCGGAACCACAACACATCCATCGGTGCGCCAAGCTGCGTCAAGGGCAACAAATTTCGCTGTCGAACCAGCGAGCCACGGCCATCCGCCATGATGACCAGCCTGCCCGCGCGAAGCTCGCGACCATCGGTGAGCCGCACACCGGAGATCCGGCCCGGTTCCTCGATAAACTGGCTCGCTTGCGCTTCCATCTCCAGCCGGAACGAGGAAAACGCCATTGCCTCGTCGCGCAGAAAATCGAGGAAGTCCCATTGCGGCATAATCGCGATAAACGGCGCCGGCGTATCGAGATGCGACAGGTCGCCAAGGACGTAGTCCCTGCCCGCGATCCGGCCCTGAGCGGTGTATACCCTGTCGTGCGGCCGTTCGAGGAATCGGCCGAGCATGCCCAGCTGATGCAGAATTTCCATCGTCGAGGGATGGACCGTATCGCCCCTGAAATCGCGAAAGAAGTCGGCCTGCTTTTCGTGGACGGAGACAGAGAGGCCCGCGCGGGCAAACAGCAGCCCCGCCATCATCCCTGCCGGCCCGCCACCAACGATCACGATATCAGGCAGCATCTCGATCCTTCCCGCCTGCGATGAGGTGACCCAAGCCGCGGATCATGCCATAGGCGCTGGCATGGCTGCCGAACTATCGTCTCCCGTACTATCCGATGCACTCGTCATACTGGGTGCGGCTGGGATCGTCATCCCGGTCTTCAACCGCTTCCGCATCACGCCGATCATCGGCTTCATCTTTGTCGGACTGCTGGTCGGACCATATGGACTGGGTAGCCTTGTCTACGACTACCCATGGCTGGCCCATGTGACGATAACCGATCCCAAGGGTCTCGATCTCTTCGCGGAAATTGGGATCATCCTGCTGCTGTTCTCGATCGGGCTGGAACTTTCCTTCGACCGTCTCTGGGCAATGCGCCGGCAGGTATTCGGGCTGGGCTCGCTGGAACTGATCCTGATCGGCGCGGCGCTGACCTTCATCCTGTCAGCGATCGGCCAGTCGCTCGACGGCGCGCTGGCGCTCGGCCTGGCGCTCGCCCTGTCGTCGACGGCGCTGGTCCTTCGCATCACCAGCACCAACACGGCGGTCGGACGTGCTGCGCTGTCGATGCTGCTGTTCGAGGACATCGCCATCGTCCCGATCATCTTCCTGCTGGGCGCGCTGGCACCCTATGCCGGACAGGACAGCGCCGGAAACCTGCTGAACACCTTGCTTTACGGCACTCTGGTTGTCCTGATCCTGCTGGTGTTCGGACGCTCTTTACTGCCACGAGTGTTCGCCCAGGCCGCGCGCACCAAGAGCCCCGAAGTCTTTCTCGCGGCCAGCCTGCTGGTCGTGATGGGCGCATCGCTGGCTACCGCAGCTGTCGGACTGTCCCCGATCGTGGGCGCGCTGATCGCGGGTTTGCTGATCGCCGAAACCGAATACTTCCACGAGGTCGAACACATCATCGAGCCCTTCAAGGGACTGGCACTCGGAATTTTCCTGATAACCATCGGGATGAGCATCGACCTCTGGGTCGTGTGGGAGAATCTCGGACCGATCCTGGCCGCGACGGCCGGTGTTCTCGTGCTCAAGGCCGCGGTCACAGCAATGTTACTGCGGCTGATGGGGGCGCGCAAGGCCACCTCAGCCGAGACCGGCATCCTGATGTCGAGCCCGTCGGAAACGACGCTCATCGTGCTGACCGCCGCTAGCTCGGCGCAATTGATCCAGCCTGGAACCGCGCAGTTCTGGCAGATCGTCACGGCGATCGGCCTCACCATCACACCCCTGCTTGCCAGCGTCGGCCGCTTCATGGCGCGCAGGGTCGACCAGGGAGCGCTTCCCGCCATGCCCGAAGAGGATGCCGGTGCAGGCAAGGCAATCATCGTCGGCTTCGGCAGGGTAGGCCGGATGATCGCCGATATGCTCGAGACGCATGAGCAGGCCTACCTCGCCGTCGACACCGACACCGACATTGTCCGGGACAGCCGCGCCCGTGGCTATCCGGTCATGTATGCTGACGCGACCAAGGGCGACGCCCTGACCCGGCTCGGTGCAGACCGGCCCACCGCCCTCATCCTGACCATGGACGAGCCGGTCGCGACGCACCGCATGGTGCTGAAACTGCGCAGGCAATACCCCAACCTGCCGATCATCGTGCGCGCCCGCGACGAAGTGCATGCCGCCGAACTCTACCGCGACGGAGCGACGCATGCCGTGCCCGAAGCGCTTGAAGCCTCGCTGCAGCTGTCAGAAGCCGTTCTCGTCGACTTGGGCGTGGCTATGGGGCCGGTGATCGTGTCGATTCACGAAAAGCGCAACGAATTCCGCGACCAGATCATGGATGAGGGGAAGATGGCGCATAAGCCGAAGCTGAAAAGCTCGGTCCTTCAGGAACCGGCTGAGTGAAGGTCGGAGACTCGAGCTACCGTTCCATCTGGGTGGAGGGTGGAGAAGTCCTGATCATCGACCAGACCCGGCTGCCGCACGAATTCGTCGTTACTCCACTGGAAACGCTGGAGAACTCGGCAAGCGCCATCTCCCGGATGCAGGTGCGCGGTGCTCCGCTGATCGGCGTGACGGCGGCCTATGGCGTCGCCATCGCGATGCAGGCCGACCCCTCGGATGCCAGTCTGCAACGGGCCTGCGACGTGCTCGTCGCCACTCGTCCGACAGCGGTGAACCTGCGCTGGGCGCTTGAGGACATGCGTCGACTCCTGTCCACCATCGCGCCATCAAAGCGCCATCAAACGGCCATGACGCGCGCTGGCGAGTTGGCGGACGAAGATGTCGCGATCAACACGGCGATCGGCGATCACGGCCTCGAACTGATCCGCGAGGCTGCCAAAGGCAAACAGGGCCCGCTCAACATCCTCACCCATTGCAACGCCGGCTGGCTCGCAACCGT
>CAYPFE010000387.1:0-3551 GCA_964409895.1 uncultured Novosphingobium sp. | reverse complement strand
CGACGCCGGTGCCGCCTGGGCGCAGATGGCGCTGCAGGCGACGGCAATGGGCTATCATGCCCACGGCATGACCGGAATCCATGTCGACAAGGCCATCGCCGAACTTGGCATTCCCGAGGATCACCGGCTCGAAGCGGCGGTTGCGATCGGTCGCAGGGGACCGGCCGAGAACCTGCCCGAGGGCCTCAGGGAACGCGAAGCGCCGAGCGGCCGCAAGGAGCTGGGTGAAATTGCCGTCGCGGGCAACTTCCCAACCTCGTGACGACTTTTAGCCGGGCGGGTTGCAGCGCACCACGACCTTGCCGGTGACCTGCCGGTCCATCATCGAGCGGATGGCAGCGGGCGCGTCGGCGAGTTCGTAACACGCGCTGATATGCGGCTTGATCTTGCCCAGGGCATGCAGGTCATAGAGTTCGTCCATGTTGGCGTGGTGTACCTCGGGTTCACGGCCTACGAAGTCGCCCCAGAACACGCCGACGATCGACGCGCCCTTGACCAGCGCCAGGTTGAAGGGAACCGCCGGGATGTCGCCGCCGGCAAAGCCGATGACGAGGTAGCGGCCTTTCCAGCCCAGCGTGCGAAAGGCGGGATTGGCGAGCCGGTCGCCGACGGGATCGTAGATCACGTCGACGCCTTGCTTTCCTGCCAGCTGCTTGACTGCGTCCTTGAGGTCCTGCTCGGAGTAATTGACCAGCTCGTCGGCGCCATGTGCCTTTGCAAGCGCGAGCTTCTCATCGCTCGAAGCCCCGGCGATAACCCGAGCGCCCATCGCCTTGGCCACTTCCACCGCAGCGAGCCCGACGCCGCCGCTGGAGCCCAGCACCAGCACCGTCTCTCCGGACTGGAGGTTCGCGCGCTGGCGGAAGGCGTGGTGCGTGGTACCATAGGCCAGAGTGAAGATGCTCGCGGTCTCGAAGTCCATCGTCTCGGGGACGAGGGTGGTGTGGTCCTCGCGCGCCACGGCGTATTCGGCGAACCCGCCCCAGTTGATCAGCGAGGCGACGCGGTCGCCTTCCCTGAAGCGGGTGACGCCGGGGCCGACGGCAGTGACGACACCCGCCACTTCGCCGCCGGGCGAAAACGGCAGGTCCGGCTTCATCTGGTACTTGTCCTGGATGATCAGCGTGTCGGGGAAGTTGAGACCGGCGGCATGCACCCGGACCTGGACCTGGCCCTCGCCCGGCTGCGGCACCGCCACGTCGTCTCTCAGCACCAGGTCCTCCGGAGGACCATGCTTTTCGCACATCACCGCCTGCATCGTCGTATCGCTCATCGTTCCCGTCCGTTCCATCACATTGCGGTCAAGCCGCCATCGAGTTTCAGTTCCGAGCCGGTCATCATCCGGCTTTCGTCCGAAGCAAGGTAGACCACCGCAGACGCCACGTCGCCCACCTCGCCGATCCGTCCCAGCGGCACTTGCCGCGCCAGCTTGCCGAGGATCACCTCCTCGTCGCGGTCGCCGACGATATCGTCGAGCAGCGGCGTCCTGACGAAAGTCGGGTGGATCGAATTGCAGCGGATGTCCAAGCCGCCCTTCGCGCAATGCAGCGCCACAGACTTGGTCAGCATCCACAGCGCTGCCTTGGACGCGTTGTAGCCGATCATGTTGTGCGAGGCGATCAGCGCGGAAACCGACGACATGTTGACGATTGAGCCCGGCTGGCTCTCACGCATCAACGGCAGCGCGTATTTGCAGCCGAGGAAGGCGCTGTCGGCGTTGACCGCCATCGACTTGCGCCAACCGTCCAGGTCGAGATCCTCGACCGAACCCATGACCATGATCCCGGCATTATTGACCAGCACCGAGAGCCCGCCGAAGGCAGTGCGGCAGGCTTCGACCGCTGCGGCCCAGTCTTCCTCGCTGGTGACGTCCTGACGCAGTGCGATAGCGGTGCCTTCGCCTTGCGCTTTGTTTATGCGTGCAGCCGTCTTCGCCGCGCCGTCAGCGTTGAGATCGCAGACCGCCACCCGCGCGCCCTCCGTGGTCAGCGCCTCGCAAATCGCTGCACCAAGTCCCTGCGCGCCGCCGGTTACCAGCGCGATCTTGCCCGAGACCCGAGCGCTCATGGATACCCCTCCAAGCTTGTCCTGCCGAACCGGATCATTGCCGCCCGTCTCTCCCGATTTTTGTCGCGGTTGGCTTGCGCTACACGTTCGGCCGGACGACGCCAAGCCAATGGTAGCGAAGTGCGAAGGGATCAGTCGAGCGCGGTGGCGGCAGCCGCGGTCTTCGCAGTGTACAGACAGCGCCTTCCGATCCTGCGCGCAGGGGCAATTGCCGCTTGGCGCTTCCAACCCGGAGGACGACGTTCTAGGGAAGCCTGATGGCAAGCCCTGACTCGCTGACTATCCGCCGGCCTGACGACTGGCACCTGCATCTGCGCGATGGCGATGTGCTGTGCGGCGTGCTCCCCTATACCGCGCGCCAGTTCGCGCGGGCTATCGTCATGCCCAACCTGTCTCCTCCGGTGACCACTGCGGCAGCGGCCACAGCCTATCGCCAGAGGATCATGGATGCGCTCCCGGAAGCGCTGGCCTTCACGCCGCTGATGACCTGCTATCTCACCGATGCCACCGATCCGGACGAGATCGAGCGCGGCGCCGGCGAAGGCGCGTTCATCGCCGCCAAGCTCTATCCGGCCCATGCAACAACCGGCTCGGCGCATGGCGTGACCGACATCCGGCATATCCGCAAGGTGCTGGAACGGATGGAAAAGATCGGCATGCCGCTGCTCGTCCATGGTGAGGTCACGGATGCCGATGTCGATATCTTCGACCGTGAGGCCGTCTTCATCGAGCGTACGCTGGCACCGCTTCTTCGGGATATGCCGGGCCTGCGGATCGTGTTCGAACACATCACGACGGCCGAGGCAGCGGATTTCGTCGCCGCCGCGAGCGAGCGGGTCGCCGCAACGATCACGCCCCAGCACTTGCATATCAACCGCAACGCAATGCTGGTGGGAGGTATCCGGCCGCATGCCTACTGCCTTCCTGTCGCCAAGCGCGAACGGCATCGTCTGGCGCTGCGCAAGGCGGCAACCTCGGGATCGCCGCGCTATTTTCTCGGGACCGACAGCGCGCCCCATGCGCGCAGCGCCAAGGAGAACGCATGCGGCTGTGCGGGCATATTCAATGCGCCGTATGCTCTGGAAAGCTATCTTGCCGTATTCGACGAGGAAGACGCACTCGACCGCTTCGAGGGCTTTGCGTCGCTTCATGGTCCGCGTTTCTATGGCCTGGACCTGAACGAGGACCGGGTGACGCTGGAGCGGGCCACCGTGACCGTGCCCGGCGAGATCGACGCCGCAGGTACTTCTGTCGTGCCATTTCATGCGGGTGAAGGGCTGGGCTGGCGTATCGCCGGATAACCCTGCACCATCTGCGACTCGCCGGACACGCTATGGCGCCGGCAATCGCGCTGGACGTTTCGGGCCGGTCTCAACATATCGAATGACTCGCGATGGTTAGGTGATTTCACCTGACCAGTGGAATAATCTGTCCGTCGTCAGAACATTTGGCGCAGATCGCAGCGTAAATTAGTGGAGTGTGGG
>CAYPFE010000386.1:0-3555 GCA_964409895.1 uncultured Novosphingobium sp. | reverse complement strand
TGCTCGCCCTTGCCCAGTGCCGCCTTGGCCAGCCCCCAGATCGCGATCGCCGCCCAGAAGCCTTCCAGCACCATCGAGGCCATGTTGGTGTTGACGGTCAGCGAGGTCGCCAACAGCGCGGCTCCCATCAGGTTGACGCCGTGCTGGACCCAGGGGTTCGGGCTTTCGACCGCAGTGATGTAGCCATAGGCGAAGATGATGCAGGCCATGCCGGCAAAGCCGATGACGTCGGCGGTGCCGGGGGTAATGCCGAAGATGTTGGGGATAGTCACCCGATGAGCCCGTCGAGCATCGCTTCGAATGCCGGGAAGCTGGTGGCGATCGGGCGCGTATCGTCGATCTCGATACCTTCCTGGCTGACAAGCCCTGCCACCGCCATGCTCATGGCGATGCGGTGATCGAGATGCGTCGCCACGGTGCCGAAGCCGCCGGGCAGAGGCTCGCCACCGGTGCCTTCGATCGTCAGCCCGTCCGTCTGTTCGGACGCCCGCGCGCCGCCCATGATCAGTGCAGACGCCATCACCGCGAGGCGATCGGATTCCTTGACCCGCAGTTCCTCAAGACCGCGCGTAACCGTGCGGCCCTGTGCCATTGATGCGGCGACAAACAGGGCCGGAAACTCGTCGATCATGCTCGGCGCGACGGCAGGATCGACTTCGATCCCGGAGAGGACGGAATGGCGCACCACCAGGTCGGCCACAGGCTCACCACCGACAATGCGCGAGTTCGTCTCCTCGATCGATCCGCCCATCTGGCGCAGCACTTCGATCAGCCCGGCGCGCGTCTGATTGAGGCCGACGTTCTCGATGGTGATTTCGCTTCCCGGCACGATCAGCCCGGCGACAACGAAGAAAGCGGCGGAGGAGGGGTCTCCCGGCACCTCGATCACCTGCGGTTTCAGCTCCGCCTCGCCGTGGATCGAAATGACCCGCGCGCCGTCCGCGTCTTCTTGGACCGTCAGTCCGGCGCCGAAGCCTGTCAGCATACGCTCGGTGTGGTCGCGTGTCGGCACCGGCTCGATCACCGTGGTGGTTCCGGGCGTGTTGAGGCCGGCCAGCAGCACCGCGCTCTTCACCTGCGCGGAGGCGACCGGAAGGCGGTAGCGGATCGGCACGGCTGGCGAGGCGCCCCGCAGCATCAATGGCAGCGTCCCGCCGGGGCTGGCGGTGAAATCCGCGCCCATTTGCGACAGCGGCTCGATCACCCGGCCCATGGGGCGCTTCGACAGGCTGGCGTCGCCGGTTAAGCTGGCGGTGACCGGATGGCTGGCGACAAGCCCCATCAGCAGCCGGGTCGAGGTTCCGGAATTGCCCATGTCGAGCGCCGTTTGCGGCTGGAGCAGCGATCCGACGCCGACCCCTTTGACCGACCACTCACCATCACCAAGCCGCTCGACAGTCGCTCCCATCGCCCGCATTGCTGCCGCAGTGGACAGCACGTCTTCGCCTTCCAGCAGGCCGGTGATCCGCGTCTCGCCCACGGCCAGCGCACCGAGCATTACCGCACGGTGGCTGATCGACTTGTCACCGGGCACGCGTATCCGGCCCTTGAGCGGTCCGCACGGGCGGAAACGGCGGGAACGCATGGCGGTTTGATTGATGCTGCTCAAGCTGCTGGCCCTTGGGTTGGAACCGATAAAAATCGCGGCGCTTTTGACAGCGCGCAAAGCCTATGGCAAGGCGCGCGCCCTGATGCGGCCCGGCTGCTTGATTCCCGCGACCGGCATCCCCATCAAGTGCAGGATTTCCGCTCCGCCGATTCCCGGGCCGGGCAAAGTGAGGATTGTTGATGGTCAAGCCAGAATGGGGCACCAAGCACAGCTGCCCGAAATGTGGAACCCGCTTCTACGATCTCGGCAAGGACGAGCCGGTGGCCTGCATTGATTGCGGTCATTCCTGGTATCCCGAACCGGTTCTGAAGACGAAGCAGCCGATTCCCTTCGAGGAACCCCAGAAGGACAAGCAGGTTAAGGACGACGATCTCGACGAGGATCTGGACATCGACGAGGACGACGATTCGCCCGACAATGATGTCGACCTCGGCGGCGACGACGATCTTGGCGTGACCAAGACCAGCGACGACGATAACGACGATAATTGAAGGGTGCGGAAAGCGCGTCCGCGCTTTCCTTAGCGGCGGATTCGTGTGGCGCCTGTTCGGACCTGGCTTCCGCCGGGTCCCGCGCCCGGTTCCAGCCCTCTCCCCCGCCCAACCACTCGATACGCTATCAGGCAAGATATCGGGTGGTTGGGCGGGGGAGAGGGCTGGAACCGCAAGGGAAGGACGGATGTCCCGACCGCACCAGACAAAGACTCCACATTTACCCTTGCAATGCGGGAATGCCGTCATTAGAGGGCGGCCTCCCGGGCATTTGTCCGGGAATTGGCGTGGCCTCCCGGGGCCAGCCGGATGACTGGAATGGGGCCTTAGCTCAGCTGGGAGAGCGCTACAATGGCATTGTAGAGGTCAGCGGTTCGATCCCGCTAGGCTCCACCACTCTCCTGATTTTAAAAGATAATTATTGGTATTTAGGCCTAGTCAAGCGCAAGCCTGAAGCGGGCCTCGCGCTGCTGCCCTGCCTGGCTTACCACCACCAGACGCATGATCCACAAGGGCGATCCGCTGAATTCGTTGGCTGGAATGACGCCGAGTTCGCCCTTGGGGCCTGCCTTGAGGCCGTCAAGCACGCGTTTCCAGCTTGCCGGATTTTCGCCTGCGCCGATCTCGAGATAGGCCTCCTTGAGCGCGTTGGCGGCGACCAGGCCGTCGACCGCCACGGCGGGGCCGCTATCGATCCGGACCACGCGGACACCATCGACCGCCGCTTCGACCATATCGTCGGGATCGGCTTTCATTGCAGCAGCCGCATCGAGCATGCCGTAGCCGCTGAACTGGTCGACGCCGGGCCCGCCGACATCGCGCGCGCTGTTGAGCAGGATACGGCGCAGCTGGGCCGCCGTCAGCGATGGATCGCGGGACAGCAGCAGCGAAGCGACTCCTGCGACCATCGGAGCCGAGAAGCTGGTGCCGGATGAACGGTAATAGCGCTTGTCCGCACCGACATAGGCACCACCTGCCTCATAAGTCGCGCCGGGGATATCGCGGAGCGTGTCGGTGCGCCGCGCGCGCAGCGACAGGATATCGACGCCGGGCGCCAGCAGGTCGATGGGCTTGCCGTAATTGGAAAACGGTGCGCGCAGTCCGTCTAGCCCGGCCGCGCCAACGGTGATGACCTCGTCCATCCCGGCGATACCGAAATCCTCAACGCGGATACCTTCATTGCCCGATGCAATGACGATCAGCGCGCCCATGGACGTAGCGTAGCGAACCGCCTTCTTCTCGACCTCGGTGAGGCCCGGGCCGCCGACCGACATGTTGATGATCCTGGCACCGTTGTCGGCGGCATAGACGAGCGCCTGGGCAAGCTGTGACGCCCTGGTGTTGCCGAAGCTGTTGAGCGCGCGCAGCACCATCACCTGGGCCAGCGGGTTGATCCCGGCTGTCTAGCCCCCTGAGGCTGAGCCAGTGATATTGGGTTTCTCTAATAGGGTTTCT
>CAYPFE010000385.1:0-3558 GCA_964409895.1 uncultured Novosphingobium sp. | reverse complement strand
ACTGGTTCCAGCTGTCGCTGAAGGAAGGGTTCACGGTGCTGCGCGACCAGCTGTTCAGCCAGGACATGGGTTCCGAGGCGGTCAAGCGAATCGAGGACGTGAGGGTGCTGCGCCTTGCCCAGTTCCCCGAGGATTCGGGGCCTCTGGCACACCCGATCCGTCCGGACAGCTATCAGGAGATATCGAACTTCTACACCTCGACCGTCTATAACAAGGGCGCCGAGGTGATCCGCATGATGCGGACCATGGCGGGCCCCGACCGTTTCCGGTCCGGCACCGATCTCTATTTCGACCGCCACGATGGCGAAGCTGCAACCTGCGAGGATTTCATCGCGGCGATCGAGGATGGCGCCGAACTCGATCTCGAGCAGTTCCGCCTGTGGTATTCGCAGGCCGGCACGCCGAAGGTGAAGGCCAAACTGATCCACGAGAACGGCTTCGCTACTGTCCGGCTGGAACAGCAGGTTCCAGTAACGCCGGGCCAGCCGGAAAAGCAGCCGATGCCGATCCCGATCAAGCTGGCGCTGTTCGAACGCGAGACCGGAAAGCACAATGGGGAAGAACTGGTGGTTCTGGAACAGGCAAGCCAGGACTTTCCGTTCAAGGGCTACCTGCGCCCGCCTGTGCTTTCGATCAATCGTGGATTTTCGGCCCCCATTGCGATCGAAGTGGAAGGTCAGCCGAGCGAGGATCTAGTCTTCCTTGCCGCGCGCGACGACGATGCCTTTGCGCGCTACGAGGCCATGCAGCGGCTCGTTGTCGACCACCTTATTGCGGCAGTCAAAGGCGAGCTTGAGGAACGCGCACGTGATGTCGAGCGCGACGCGGTCTGCCAGGCCTTCGAATCGGTGTTGTTTGATGAGGCGCTTGACGATCTGATGCGCGGTGAGCTGCTGATACTGCCGGCGGCGAGCTATCTGGCCGAACAGTTCGAAGTCGCCGACCCGGCTGCCATCCATGCCGAACGCGAGGGCCTGAAGGCGTGGCTTGGCGAAGAATTGCAGGACGACTTCGCCGACCTCCATGACCGCGCCTGCGCCGTGCCTTACAGCCGCGATGCCGCCGCGCGCGGCGCGCGCAAGGTCAAGACCCAGGCGCTGGTCTATCTTGCTTCGGGCGATCCCGAAGAGGCCGGAGGGCGCGCGCTGGCGCAATATCGCGCCGCCGACAACATGACCGACCGTCAGGGCGCGCTGATGGTGCTGTGCTCGCTCGATTGCGACGAGCGCGAGGAAGCTCTGGCCGATTTCTACTCGCGCTATGAGGACAATGCGCTGGTCGTCGACAAGTGGTTCTCGCTCCAGGCCGGATCTCTCCACCCGCAAGTGCTCGATCATGCCGCCGCGCTGGCGGAGCATCCCGCGTTCACGCTCGCCAACCCCAATCGCGTTCGCGCGCTCTACATGGCGCTGGCGGCGAACCCTTGCGCGTTCCATGACGCCAGCGGGGCCGGCTACCGCACGATTGGCGAACTCATCCGCACGCTCGATCCGATGAACGCGCAATTGGCCGCCCGCTTCGTTCCGCCGCTTGGGCGCTGGCGGCGGATAGAGCCGGGGCGCTCGGCGATGATGCGCGGCGAACTCGAACGCATCGCCGAATCGCCGAAACTGTCCCGCGACACTCGCGAGCAGGTGAGCAAGAGCCTTGGCTGAACCCGGCATCGAGCAGGTCGAGGTTTTCCGGGCCGACGTTCTCGAAGGTGTGCCGCATGGGTTTCTTGGCCGGCGTGGCGGGGTTTCCACAGGCGCGATGGCTGGTCTCAATACCGGTCCAGGCTCAGGAGACGACCCGGCAGCCATCGCCGAAAACCGCGCAAGGGCGGCGGCTGCGGTGCTGCCCGGTGCCGGCTTGGTAACCGTCTATCAGGTGCATTCGCCCGATTGTGTCGTCGTGACCGAACCATGGGACGAGGTGGCGCGTCCAGAGGCCGATGCACTCGTCACTGACCGGCCCGGCCTGCTGCTTGGCATTCTTACCGCCGATTGCGCCCCCGTGCTGCTTGCCGACCGGGAGGCAGGGATTATCGGTGCTGCCCATGCCGGCTGGAAGGGCGCGCTCGCTGGGGTCACCGACAACACCATATCGGTGATGACGGAGCTGGGCGCAGAGCGATCGCGCATCAACGCCGCAGTCGGCCCCTGCATCGCGCAGGCGAGCTACGAGGTCGACGAAGCATTCCGGCAGCGATTTGTCCAAGCCGATCCGGGAAATTCCGCATTTTTCGAGCCCGGCAGGCCGGAACACCACCAGTTCGATCTCGAAGCCTATGTCGCCGGGCGTTTGGAATTGGCCGGAATTGGGCGCGTCGGCAGGCTTGGCATAGATACCTATGCTGCGCCGGATCGGTGCTATTCCTTCCGCCGGGCAACCCATCTCGGCGAGCCGGAGTACGGCAGGCAAATATCCCTCATAGGCATCGCCTGAATTAGCCGCGCAAAACGCCAAAAAAGGCGGTTGGCAGGGTCGATTTTCCTGTCTATCAGGCCGCCAAGTCGGCGTCTGCCCCGGGTCCGCCTAGAGTAGTAACCGGCGTCGGGGGGATTGAGACGCACCGATGAAGAAGTTTTTGCACCGCATCCGGCAACGGCAGCGGGCATTGTGAGCAAGGCAAGGTCGATCATGGCAGAAGAAGCGGTCACTGACACTCCGGAGCTTGCAGCCGGAGATGGAGTGCGGCGTCGCGATTTCATCAACTTGGCGGCAGTCAGCGCAGCCGGCGTAGGCGGATTGGCAACGCTGGTCCCGCTGGTCAGCCAGATGTCGGCATCGGCAGACGTCCTGGCGGCGTCCTCCACCGAGGTCGATATTTCCGCGATCAAGCCGGGACAGTCGATCAAGGCTATCTTCCGCGACCAGCCCCTGTTCGTCCGCAACCTGACGCCGGCTGAGATCAGCGAGGCCAACAAAGTCGCCCTCGGCGACCTGCGCGATCCCCAAACGCTTGCCGACCGGACCAAGGAAGGCAAGGAAAACTGGCTGATCACCATGGCAGTGTGCACCCATCTGGGCTGCGTGCCGCTTGGCGGTGGCGAGGGCGAACCCCGCGGCGAGTTTGGCGGCTATTTCTGCCCCTGCCACGGTTCGCACTACGACACGGCCGCGCGCATCCGCAAAGGTCCGGCTCCTCTCAACCTTGAGGTTCCGGAATACGAATTCACCTCCGACACTGTCGTCAAGATCGGCTGAGGCCAAGAGATTCCCTGAGGTAATATCATGAGCTTTCCCTGGGCTAACGAATACAAGCCGAGCCATCCCTTCATGCAGTGGATGGACGAAAGACTGCCGGTTCCACGCCTTGTCTACAATGCGGTAGGAGCGGGCTATCCGGTTCCGCGCAACCTCAATTACTGGTGGAACTTCGGATTCATGGCGCTGATCTGCCTGACGATCCAGATCGTCACCGGCATCGTGCTCGCCATGCATTACGCCGCCAATGCCGGCATCGCCTTCGATTCGGTCGAGCACATCATGCGTGACGTTAACTGGGGCTGGCTGATGCGTTATGTCCACGCGAACGGCGCTTCGGCCTTCTTCGTGGTCATCTACATCCATATT
>CAYPFE010000384.1:0-3563 GCA_964409895.1 uncultured Novosphingobium sp. | reverse complement strand
CGGTTATGACATGGTGCTGGCGCTGAGCCTGCTGCATCTCGTCCCCGATTGGCAGGGGGTGATCGCCAGCGTACATCGCTGGCTGAAGCCGGGCGGGCTGTTCGTTACCAGCACTGCGTGCATGTCGGACATGCTGCCCGTGCTCAAATATGTCCTGCCGCTGCTGCGCATGCTCGGCAAGGCACCCGATGTGGCGTTTTTCAGTCTCGATCAGCTCAAGCAGGCACACCGCGATGCCGGGTTCGAAATCATCGAGGAATTCCAGCCCGGGAAGCGCAAGGCCTCATTCCTGATCGCCCAGCGCTGACAGGTCGGGCTTCGTCCAGCCCTCGACCAGACTGTGTTCATCGGCATAGTCGGCGGCGACCACCACCTGTCCGGAAAAAGCTATCGCGTCGGCCTCGGTAAGGAGATGCCTTACGGTGTGTGCCGGAACCTCGATGGGATGCGCCCATTCGAGCGGCCAGCCGTGGTAGACATTGTCCTGCTGCCCTTCGAGCACGTGTTCGGAAAGCGTGAAGCCGGGGTCGACCGCGACGATGGCGACGCCCTTGGGCCTGATCTCCTTGTCGACTGCCAGGACGAAGCGGTTGAGCCCGGCCTTGCTCACCGGATAGCCGAGCCCGGTCGAGCCCGCGCCCGGCACGCCGCCGGCCTCGTACCAGGCTGCCTGGGAGCTGATCAGCACGACTTTGCCGCCGCCACGCGCGATCATCATCGGCGAGGCCAGCCGGGTTGCGTGCATCGCCGAAAGCAGGTTGACGCGCAGTTGCACGTCGAGCTGGCCGGCGGTGGTGTCGAGGAACCGGCTGAGATAGCCCGGGCCCATATACTGCACCGAATGGATAAGGATGTCGTAGCCGCCATAGTGATCGACGACCGCGCGGTGCATGTCCTCGATCTGGCCGCTGTCGGCCAAATCGACCCGCACCGGCAGCGCCTGGCGGCCGAAGCTGCGGATTTCCTCAGCGGTCTGGTGGATTGTGCCCGAGGTTTCGGACTGGCCGGGCCGGTCGGTGCGCGCGGCAATGGCGATGTCCGCACCCTGCCGCGCCAGCTCCAGCGCCATGCGCTTGCCCATGCCCCTGCTGGCGCCGATCACCAGCGCGACCTTGCCTTCGAGACTCATTACCCTCTCCTTGTTTTCATACCCGTGATCCGCCGATCGGACGGCAAATGCAATTGCGTATGCGCCGCGCTGCGGGACCGGCACCATTGCGGGCTTTCGCCGGGCAGTTATGATGGCTCTGGCGATGAGGCCGGGCGCAAGGCCCTGCAGAGAGGAGAAGGCCACAATGATCGTGCACGACGTCAGCTGGGAGATCGATGCCCCCCGCGAGGAGATCTGGTCGATCTTCCACCCCGAACCGACGCGCGATCCGCGCGAGACGAGCCTGTTCAATCCCCGCGTGATCACCCACGGCGACGTGCGGATCGAGGTGATCAACGAGGGCGACGAGACCGGGCTGGGCCTAGTCAGGCGGGCGTGGTTCAAGGTTCCCTGGTGGATCGGCGGCAAGGCGCGCAGCTGGGAGATGATCACCGAATGCCGCCCGCCCGAGTTCCACCGGTACGACGCGGTCGGGCTGCCGCCGAAGTCCAGCGCGGTCGGCTGGTTCCGCCTGGAGGATATCGGCAACGGCCGCACCCGCTTCCACTTCCACGAGGAATACCGGATGGAAAACCGCTGGCTCGCTTGGCTGATCGAACGCCCGGTCCACCGCTTCATCTCCAAGGACAACGACAAGGCCGTCTACGGCATGATCATGAACGGGCTGAAGGCGAAGCGTGAAGCTGGGGCAGCGAGTTAGCGGGAGCGTCGGGCCTGTGTACCGGGGTGGGCGTGCAGTTCTCGACGCGGTATGAGGATTGGGGGTGGGCACGTGTTTCCCCCTCCTCTTCAGGGGAGGGGCAGCGAGACTTGCCGAGCCGCAGGCGAGGTTAGTCGCAGCGGGGTGGGGAAACGCCACCCGCGCAGCGCTTGTGGCACTTCCCCAGCCCCAACCCCTCCCCTGAAGGGGAGGGGAGTCAGGTAGCCGCTATCCGAGATTTCCTGCTAGTAGCTGCCTTTCAGGACACGACGCTAATTGCTGACGTTCCCACCGGGACATTGGCCTCTCAAAAACCGCCTTTCGTTCGGCTGGACTATGAGAGCAGCTTCTGGGCCGGGGTTTGACTGTCCGCTTCAAGGAGAGGCGTGCCGGTTAAGCCCCGAATGACCGAACTGAAGGACCGACCGGCTGATGCCGGTGGGTTCAGGGCGTGGGGCTCAAGCCAGGCTTGTTAGGCACGGTATGGCGCTCCAGATAGTTCATGATGACATCGTCGGTGATGTTGCCGCTGGTGGTCGAGAAGTAGCCCCTCGCCCAGAAACGTTGCCCCCAATAGCGTTTGCGGATGTGCTCGAACTCCCGCTGGACCTTGTACGAGGAGCGGCCCTTGGCCCAGGAAGGAGATGCCTGATGTTCTCGCAACTGGAGTTGCCGGACGGCACGAAGACGCGGAGTGTGAATGGTTCAGCCATCCAGAAGTCCCTAGGCTCAGGACTCATTGATCGAGCCAGAACATGACGGTTGCGGCGATGCAGATGGCCGACAAGGAAGTGCTGGGCCACTCGACCATCGAAGAGACGATGAAATATGCCCACATGCCGAAGGCCGATGTGCTCGCAGCGATGGAGAAAGTGCGTTGAGCTGTCCTCTCGCCCAGTTAGAAACTAATTTTTAAACGTCGTGCGCCTAGTTTCTTTCAGATCAAGAAAGGTTTCAGGAAAATGCGGGCAGGTGCTCAGCCAAGTATCACTGAAAAGCGCCAAGCCGAACGCAAGCCGGCAAGGCTCACGGTGTCGGCCGTGCACCGAACATTAGGTGAGCTAAGCCTGGTCATGGAGGACATCTCTGCAACGGGTTTTTTGGTCCGCGCGAGAAGTGGAATAGAGCCCGGAGACCAAATCTTGTTGGAGATTCCTGCTTTCGACAGAGCCGCTGCACTATGCATCGAGATCAGCGGGCAAAAGGCCGGGTTTCTTTTCGAAGAGCCTATAGCCAAAGCTGATTTCGCGTATCTAATGGAGCGCATGAGTTTTGATCCGGTGCCGGGCGCCAAGGCTTGTCAGTCAAACGGCCGTGTTCGCACCTCAGATCGAAAGCGCGCCTTGGCCTTTGCAGAGTTGTGCACGCCCGAAGGCTGGGAAAGGGTAAGAGTTAAGGATTTCTCGGGATCAGGCGCTCGCGTAGTTTCCACCCGCTCCATACCGCTTGGTATTGATGTCATCTTCAAGCGAGCAGCGACTTTCCGTGCAGGGAGGGTAGCTTGGTCAAGGGACAATGAAGCTGGGCTGGAGTTCTACCGGAAAGACTAGGCTCAGGACTCATTGATCGAGCCAGAAGATGACGGTTGCGGCGATGCAGATGGCGGACATGAAGGTATGGGCGCAGCGGTCGTATCGCGTGTGAATGCGGCGCCAGTCCTTGAGTTTGCCGGACATGCGCACAAGCTCAAGGCGCTCACCCTGTCTTAGCCCCCTAGAACTGTGCCACTGTGTTTTCGAGGAAGGAGCATGA
>CAYPFE010000383.1:0-3575 GCA_964409895.1 uncultured Novosphingobium sp. | reverse complement strand
AAGACGATGCTGCTCGCCATCGTGCTGGCGGCCAGGTTGCGGGCACATTGGCAGATCCTCGCAGGAATCTTCGTTGCGACCATCGCCAACCATGCGCTGGCGGCACTTGTCGGAAGTGAGGTCGCCGGTCTGGTCGACGCCCCGTGGTTCAGGATCGCCGTCGCTCTCGGCTTCATCGCCATGGCGGTGTGGACGCTGATTCCCGACCGCCTCGACGATGAAGACGAAAGCTTCGTCCATCGCTCCAGCGCCTTCGTGACGACGCTCGTGGCATTTTTCCTCGTCGAAATGGGCGACAAGACGCAGGTTGCGACCGTCGCGTTGGGCGCGCAGTATCACAGCGTGCTGGCCGTCTCCCTCGGCACGACACTGGGCATGATAATCGCCAACACGCCCGCGGTCTTCCTGGGTGAACGGATCGTCGAGCGCATCTCGCTCAAGGCCACGCGCATCGCCGCCGCAGTGCTGTTTGCGGCTCTCGGCCTGTGGCAATTGGTGGAAATCCTCACCAATTCCTAGGCTTTTGGGGGTTGCGCGATGACACCGCACGGCTAGTCTCGCATGCCATGTTGCTGCTCGACCAGATGCTGAAACGGCTGATCCGCAAGGGAAGCCTCGAAATCACCGACCACGATGGGAAGACCTATTCCTACGGGCCCGGCCCGGAGAATCCGATCCGCGTGCGCCTGACGCACAGGAAGGCGGCGAACCACATCGCCCGTTATCCGCAGGTCGGCGCGGGCGAGGCCTATATGCGCGGCTGGCTGGTGATCGAGGAACCGCATGACGTGCGCGATCTGGTTCTCTTCGTCACCAGCGGAAGCGCCGGCCGCCATGACGACAATCTCGCTCCAAGGGGAGCGCTGCGCAAGTTCGGACAAAGGCTGTTGGCCAAGCTCGACAGCTACAACAATGCGCGTTCCGCCCAACGCAACGCCGAGCACACCTACAACCTCACCCGCCGCCTCTACGAGCTGTTCCTCGACGAGGACCGCCAATACACCATGGCCTATTACCGCGACACGGATAAGAGCCTGGAGGAAGCCCAGCTCGACAAGAAGGCGCATATCGCCGGCAAGCTCTTCCTGAAGAAGGGGAAAAGCTCCGGCATGCGGGTGCTCGATATAGGCTGCGGCTGGGGCGGGCTCGCGCTCTATTTGCATCGCCACTACGACGTCGACGTGCTGGGCGTCGCCCTCGCCCCGGACCAGATCGAGTTCTGCAAGGAGCGCGCCGAGGCAGAAGGCGTCGCCGACCGCGTGAAATTCGAGCTGATGGATTACCGCGATGTCGAAGGGGAGTTCGACCGCATTACGTCGGTCGGCCTGCTCGAACATGTCGGCAAGCCGCAATATCCGGCCTTCTTCAATCATACCTTCAAGCTGCTGAAGCCTGACGGGGTGATGTTCTCGCACTGCTGCGGACGGGCCGGACCGCCGGGCGTCACCGATGCCTGGACGCGGAAATACATCTTCCCCGGCGCCTATATTCCCGCACTGTCGGAACTTGTCAGCCAGAGCGAGCAGGCCGGCTTCCAGATGATGGACGTCGAAGCCATGCGCTTCCACTATTCGCACACGCTGGAGGAATGGTACCGCCGCACCCAGATGCACAAGGAGGAGATCGTCGAGCTGTATGACGAGAATTTCTACCGCATGTGGGAATTCTATCTCGCCGGCGCCGAACAGAGCTTCCGCAACGGCAGCCTCGTCAACTGGCAGCTCCAGTATGTGAAGCGGCGCGACGCCATTCCGATGACGCGCGACTACATGGTCGAGGAAAGCGCAAGGCTGCGCGCCAACGATACGCCGCCTGAGTGGCACCTGGCGCGCGAGGCCGCCGAGTAGGCTAGCGCGTATGTGGTTACTTGACAAAATGCTGAAGCACCTGGTCCGCAAGGGCCGGCTGACCGTCACCGATCACGACGGCAAGGTGTACGAATATGGCGACGGCAGCGGCGATGCATTCCGCGTCCGCCTCACCGACAAGCGCGCCGCGCGCCACATCGCCAGGGACCCCCGCATCGGTGCGGGAGAGGCCTATATGTGGGGCTGGCTGAAGGTTGAGCCGCCGCACGATATCCGCGAGTTCGTGCTGTTCATCATGAGCCGGGGCAACCGCGCCAAGGGCGGCAAGATCAGGAAGAAGAGCGGGTTTCGCCGCCTTGCCGACAAGGCCGCGGCCTCGCTCGACATGATCAATTCGCGCACCCGCGCCAGCAAGAACGCGGTGCATCATTACGGCCTCACCCGGCAATTTTACGAGCTGTTCCTCGACGAGGACCGGCAATATTCGATGGCCTATTATCGCGATCCGGAAAACAGCCTGGAACGCGCCCAGCTCGACAAGAAGGCGCTGGTCGCCGCCAAGCTCCGGCTCGGCCCCGACATGCGGCTGCTCGACATCGGCTGCGGCTGGGGCGGGCTCGGCCTATACTACCACCGTCATTACGGCTGCGAGGTGCTGGGCGTGAGTCTCGCGCCCGACCAGGTCGCCTTCGCCAACGAGCGCGCCGCCGAAGCCGGCGTCGCCGACAAGGTGAAGTTCCAGCTCATCGACTACCGCGACGTCGAGGGCAGCTTCGACCGGATCAGCAGCGTCGGCATGCTCGAGCACGTCGGCAAGAACCGCTACGACGAGTATTTCGCCAAGACCAACGATCTGCTCGCCGATGACGGCGTCATGCTCACCCACACCATCGGTCGAAAAGGTCCCCCTCGCCCCAGCGACAAGTTCAGCCGCAAATACATCTTTCCCGGCCACTACCTGCCTTCGCTCAGCCAGCTGCATGCGGCGCTGGAGCGCACCAAATGGGAAGTCTCCGACGTCGAAATCCTCCGCTATCACTACGCCCATACGCTCGCCGAATGGTACCGCCGCGCGACGATGCACGAAGAGGAAATCACGGCACTTTACGACGCCCAGCTGTTTCGCATGTGGCAGTTCTATCTTGTGGGCGTAGAACAGGGTTTCCGCGCGGGCGGCCTCGTCAATTTCCATATCCAGTCGGTAAAACGCCGCGACGCGGTCCCGATGACCCGAGATTACATCAGCGGGGAAGCCGCTCGCCTTTCCGCCGCCGACGAAGCGCCGGAATGGCACCTGGAAAAGAAGGCGGCGGAGTAAACTGGCACCGGCATTGCGGCATTCAACCCGCAGTAGCCTTGCCCCTCCTGACCAGCCTGTAAAGCGGCCCGAATCCGACCAGTGCGGACCCCGCAAAAGGTAGCGCGACCACCCAGATCCGCACTCCCGTCACGCCTTCCGGGCTGGCAATCGTGATCGCCGCCGTCATCGCCAGGCCGAGGCAGATCAGCACCAGTCCAAGCACCAGCCGCCAGTGCGGAACCGGCGTCTCGAGCGGGGCAAGCGAGCCTCCTCTCTCGAACCGGACGAACAAGGCGATCAGCGGTAGCAGTACGGCAATATAGAGACCGAACCAGACCGGCCGCATCAGCCAGCATTCACGGCTGCCCGGCATGGCGTCGAGCCCCACATTCCCAAGCAGCCACGCAGCGATAACGACCAGCACGAAAGCCGTCAGGTGCCAGAGGTATACGGTCATGATCATGCCG
>CAYPFE010000382.1:0-3575 GCA_964409895.1 uncultured Novosphingobium sp. | reverse complement strand
CGACCTGTGCAAGACTGCTCGATTCCCTGCGAATATGTGTCCGACCGTAACCCCGGCCGGGACAGGTGTACTGTACCGTCACTTCAGTCTTTGTATCGTCGACAATCACGCTCGAACACTGGTCGGATGGATGACGAAGCTGAATCAACTTGCGCCCATTGTCGAGGCAGATCGACTGAACGTCTCCTCCAGCACCCCTGCCGCGCAGTTCCCAGTGTCCGCGCTCAAGGCGATAGAGCATCGCCAATGACGTCTTTTGTGCTAGCGCTGGATAGCAGGCAACGCCAACCGCACCCAAGATGCCCAAGACAATCGACAGAAGATGCTTCATTGCGTTCATCCATCACAGTTTGCAAAGGCTGTGCATGACTGCAGCCCCGCCGTGCAAAGCATAATAGCATTGCTTTGCCACACGTCCAACTGTTGCATATCAGCGATGAACCGAAGGTTTATACAGCCACCCGAAACACCTTCGAGCAGAATGCGCAATCGACGGGGACGAAGCCGTCGCTATCCCTCATCGTGGCCCGCTCATCATCCGCGAAGCGCATCAGAACATTTTTGAAATGTTCTGAAGTGCAGCGGCATCCTCGCTTAACCGAAGAAGCCGGCTCGACACGTATTTCTCCCTCTGCATGAAATAATCTCCAGACCAGCTGCTCCAGCGACAAAGCGGGATCCACCAGTTCGTCGTGACGAATGCTGGAAGCCAGAACCGCGACATGCTCCCAATCCAGAGTATCCGATCTAGCTTCAAGTCGGGCTTTACCTTCTTCTCCGTCCGGGAAGTGCTGAACCAGCATTCCACTTGCGATAGTACGAGCACCTTCGCTGCGAATGCCGGCCCGCAGAATGGTCGGCACTTGCTCGGACTGGGAGAAATAGGCTTCACAGGCTTCAGAAAGCGTATCGCCTTCAACACGAACGATCCCCTGATACCTTTCATCTGCTTCAGCCAGATCAAAAGTTACAGCAAGATAGCCCTCGCCGAATAGCGCTGTGAGCGAGGGGTTCGCACCAACCCCTGCCAGACGCTCCTCGTCGTAGCGCGCATATCCCCGCAATTCTCCCATTCTATAATCACAGACGAGCAAGTCTATCGCCGCCCCTTCAGCCTGGATCTGGAACGTCAGCTGACTGCCAACTTCCTTGAGGAGCGACCCCATGATCGCCGTAAGTACCAGCGCCTCCGACAAGATATGCTTTATCGGCCCGGGATAGTCATGTGCGGATAGTATCGCATCAAGGGTTGGTCCGAGACGAACGAATCGCCCTCGGGCATTTCGCGCGGTTACAGTGAAAGCCAAGACCTGGTCCTGACCGCCATCCTCCAACAGATTTTCCTCCTTGGACGTCACAACTGTCCAAACGCCCAGCGCAATATCGACTTCTGTGCATGAAGCCGATTTTCCGCCTCGTCGAACACTACCGAGTGCGGCCCTTCAAACACGCTCTGGGTAACTTCCTCTCCGATGTGCGCGGGCAGGCAATGAAGGAATAGCGCATCCGGTCTTGCGTGGGACATGAGCGCATCGTTCACCTGGAACGGGGCGAGCGCGGCACGCTTACTCTCTGCGTCCGCTTGTCCCATCGATATCCAGGTGTCCGTTACGACGACATCGGCCCCGCGAACTACTTCCACCGGGTCCGACGCAAGCGTGATGTTCGTCCCAAGGGAGCGAGCCAGCTCGACATAGTCAGGATCGGGACCAAATCCAGCGGGTGTGCCGATCCTGACGTTGAATTTCATCAGACCGGCAGCCTCGATAATCGAGCTCAGGACGTTGTTGCCGTCGCCGACCCAGGCGACTTCCAGGCCCGGCAGAGGCTTGCCATGTTCGATAATCGTGAGAAGATCGGCGACGATCTGGCATGGATGGGACCTGTCGGTGAGCCCGTTTATCACAGGCACGCCGGCATGCTCTGCCATCGCCTCGATCTTCGCGTGGTCATCGGTCCTTACCATGATCGCATCGACCATTCGCCCAAG
The DNA here is from genome assembly GCA_964409895.1 of uncultured Novosphingobium sp. Taxonomy (GTDB): domain Bacteria; phylum Pseudomonadota; class Alphaproteobacteria; order Sphingomonadales; family Sphingomonadaceae; genus Novosphingobium. The sequence goes on along the minus strand of CAYPFE010000382.1, from coordinate 1,585 downwards.
GACGCGGGCGGTATCGGCGATCGACTCTCCCCTGCCGAGTTGCATGCTGGCGGCATCCATGACCATCGCCGATCCGCCAAGCTGCCGCATGGCCATGTCAAAGCTCACGCGCGTCCGCGTCGAGTTTTTCTCGAAGATCATTGCAAGTACGCGCCCGGAAAGGGGGGCGTCACTGTCAGCACGTGCCTTGGGCAAGCCTGCCCTTGCCTCCTTGCGCTCGATCGCATCGTTAATCATCGCCACAAGCGCGTCGGGACCTGCATCCGACAGATCGAGGAAATTGCGTGCCATCAGCTTTGCTCCAAAGGATCGAAGCTTGCCGCGCCCGCTGACAATTTGTCCATGAACTCGTCGATATGGCTATCGTCGATGACGAGCGGAGGCAGAATCCGCACGACATTGTCGCCAGCGGACACTGTGAGAAGGCTGTGCCGATCACGCAAATGCGCTACAAACGAGCGCGGTTCGACCTTGAGCTTGATGCCAATCAGCAATCCGCGTCCCCTCACCAGTTCGAACAGATCGGGATAATTGCCGATGAACTGTTCGATGCGGCCGATCAGCCGGTCTCCTTTGGCTCGGACGTCCGCCAGGAAGGTTTCGTCGGCCACAACATCGAGCACCGCTTCCGATGCAGCGATCGCAAGCGGATTCCCGCCGTAGGTCGATCCGTGGGCGCCAATCCCCATCCCGCGCGCAGCTTTCTCTGTCGCCAGGCATGCACCCATCGGAAATCCGGCGCCGATACCCTTGGCAGTGGCGAGTACATCCGGATCAACCCCGTATTGTTCATGGGCGTAGAATGTGCCGGTTCTCCCCACGCCTGTCTGAACCTCGTCCAGCACCAGCAGCAAGTCGTGCCTGTCGCACAGGTCGCGCAATCCGCTCATGAAATCCTGCGAGGCAATCCGGATACCGCCTTCGCCCTGGATTGGCTCGACGAGAAAACCGGCTGTTTGCGGTCCGATGGCGGCCTCTGCAGCGGCAAGATCGTCGAATTCGCAGTACCGGAAGCCGGGTAGCAAGGGCATGAACCCCTTGTGCATCTTCTCCTGGCTTGAAGCGCTGATCGTCGCGATCGTACGCCCGTGGAACGCATTGTTGAACGTGATCAACTCATGCCGCTGTTCGTTTCCGGCATGCTGGTGATAGGCACGCGCCGTCTTGATCGCGCATTCGACGGCCTCTGCCCCGGAATTGGTGAAGAAAACCGTATCCGCAAATGTCACGTCGACCAAGCGCTGCGCGAGATGTTCGCCCTGCGGGCTCCCGTACAGGTTAGAACAGTGCATCAGCGTTGCGGACTGCCGTTGGATCGCTTCGATGAGGCCCTGATGGGAATGCCCGAGCGCATTCACGGCGATGCCGCTGGCGAAATCCAGGAATCGCCTGCCATCCTCGCCGATCAAATGGCAGTTATCGCCACGCACGGGCCGCACGTCGCACCGGGGATAAACGGGCATCAGCGGAGTGATCGACATATCCAACTTCCTTGCAGGCCAGCTCTTCACCGGAATTCGCAAACGACAAATGGCGGCCCCGACGGACCGCCATCATCGCGCATTTTATTCGGTTAGGCGCTAAC
>CAYPFE010000381.1:0-3594 GCA_964409895.1 uncultured Novosphingobium sp. | reverse complement strand
GCGGCTTCGAACAGTGCGGTTTCCAGCATCGAGGGGTGGGGTTTGGACGGGTGGCGGTCGGCGGTTTGCAGGGTGACGAACATGTCGGTCAGGCCGTTCGTCTCCAGGCAATGCGTCAGGCCCCGGTCCGACATGCCGGTGGCGACGCCAAGTTTCCAGCCGGATGCGGCCAGCGCGTCGAGCAGCTCCGACATGCCAGCGACCAGCGGCTGGTCGCTGCGGCCTTCCAGCCGGGCGGCGCGGAACGCCTGTTTGTAGGCATCGACCAGCTGGCCGTGCTGCTCCCTGTCGCCATCGGGCAGCAGCCGCCGCAATGCCTGTGGCAGGCTCAGCCCGACCGCGCGGCGGATCGCATCGCGGGCAGGGGGGGCGAGGCCGAGGCTCTCAAAGGCTGCCTCCATCGTCTCGCAGATGCTCGCCTGGCCGTCGATCAGCGTGCCGTCGCAGTCGAATACCGCCAGCCGGGTCACGGCGCCAGGCTCCGCATCAGCTGGGCCAGCGCGGGCGAGCCGCTAGCCTCGAGAGCATCGGCGACGCTGCTTCGGGTTTCCGCATCCTTGTTCTGGGAAAGCTTGAAGGTGGGGCGCCAGGCCTGCACTTCCATCTCGAAGTCGACGATGCCATTGGACAGGTTCTCAAACATGCCCTCTGGAAGTTCGTCGAGTGACCATGATCCGCCGCTTTCGATCCGGGATTCATGGCGCGCAACCAGCTCCTCGATGTGGCCCTTGAGGCCGTCCCGGTCCATCCGGCGCACGCGGCCTTCAAGCTCGAGCGCGACATAGTTCCAGGTCGGCACCTGGCCCCGGTCTGCATACCAGCCCGGGCTGACATAGGCGTCGGGCCCATTGACCACGGCCATTGTGGTCATGCCATTGAGGTGGCTCGCTAGAGCGTTGCCGCGCGCAAGGTGGAAATGCAGCGCGCCGTCTCTGGTCGAGATCAGCGGCACATGGGCGACGCGCGGGCCGTCCGGCGTGGTGGCGAAGATCATGCCGAAGCCGATCTCGTCGATCAGCGCTTCCAGCAGCGCGCGTTCCTCGGCTGGCGGCAGGTTGGGACGGAAGGCGGAATTGGGATGCATCAGCGCTTGCCCTTGCCTCTGCCTTTGCCAGTTCGCGGCTTGGGCCCCGGCGCTGATGCGCCCCGGCTGCGCCGTTCGCCGCGCCTCTGCTTGCGGTAATCCTTGGCATGTGCCTTGGCCGCGCGCTTCCTGACCTCGCGCGAAGGGGGCGGAGCGGTATCGGGCAGGGGCTCGCCGTCGGTCTCGTCGAAACCAAGCTGCTCCATGCTGGCGGCGAAATGCTCGGGCAGCGGGGCGGTGACGTCGATGCGGTCGCCGTCCGGGTGGTCGATGACAAGGCGGCGCGCATGCAGGTGCATCTTGCGGCTGATACTGCCGGTCAGGAAAGCCTCCTGCCCGCCGTATTTGCCGTCGCCGACGATCGGGTGGCCGATCGCAGCCATGTGCACGCGCAGCTGGTGGGTGCGCCCGGTCAGCGGGCTCAGCTCGACCCATGCAGCGCGGTTGCCGGCCCTGTCGATCACGCGGTAGCGGGTGCGGGCAGCCTGGCCGCCCGCCACGTCGACATGCATTTTCTCGCCGCCGGTGCCGGGCTGCTTGGACAATGGCAGCTCGATCAGCCCGTCGTCTATATCCGGGATGCCGACGACCAGCGCCCAGTAGGTCTTGCGCGCCGACCGCCCCGAAAAGCGCTTGGAAAAGAATGCGGCGCTGCCCGGCGTGCGTGCGACAAGCAGGACGCCCGAGGTGTCCTTGTCGAGCCGGTGGACGAGGCGCGGGCGGGGGCCATCGCTCGCAAAGGCATCGAGCAGCCCATCGACGTGCCGGGTGGTGCCACTGCCGCCTTGCGTCGCAAGGCCGGGCGGCTTGTTGAGGACGATTGCCGCGCGGTCCTGCTCGAGCACCAGGCTCGCCGCCAGCGCGACCTCCTCTTCTGACAGTTCGCGGCGTTTTGGTGTCGTTTTGGTGGCGGTTTCTCCACCCGGCGGTACGCGTATCACCTGGCCTGTTTCCAGCCTGTCGGCGGGATCGGCGCGCTTGCCATCGACACGGATCTGCCCGGTCCGCGCCCAGCGCGAGATCGTCGCGAAGCCGATCTGCGGCAGATTGCGCTTGAACCAGCGGTCAAGCCGCACTCCGTCGTCGTCATGACCGACGGTGAACTGGCGGACCTCGCTACTCATGTCAGGGCTCTCATCAGGGTGAGGCCCGCGAACAGGCCGGCGATTGCGCCCGCCATCGACATGCCTGCGTAGATCGCCGCGTGCACAAGCGCTCCGCGTTCGACGAGCAACGCGAATTCGAGGCTGAATGAGGAAAAGGTCGTGAATCCGCCCAGCAGCCCGACGCCTAGCAGCAGCCGCCAGCTCTCGCCTCCGGCCGCGCCGTGCCGTGCCAGCCAGCCCACCAGCAGGCCCATGGCGAAGCTTCCGGCGACGTTGCAGGTCAGCGTCGACCACGGGAAGGCCGTAGCAAGGTTCGGCCCCAGCCTTGCGAGGAACAGCTGCCCGACCGTGTGGCGCAACCATGCGCCGGCCCCGCCGCCGAGCGCGACGAGCAGAGAGTGCTGGAGATAGGCGGGTGCAGTCATGGCCAAGCGCCTTATACGGCTGCAGCGGCGAGGGAAAGCCGTCTGCCTGAGGCGAGGGATTCGCCGCCATCCCCGAGACAAGCGGCACAAGCCCATGTTGGACATTGCTTTTTCCCTTTGATTCTGGTAGAAAATCGCTATTCGATCCGCTCCCGTCGGAGGCGGTGTCGTTTTAGCGTGTTAAATCCGTGGCTTGGCCCGCGAATGCGATTGCGGGTCGCCCAAGTATTTTGTGAGGTTGGACAGTTTATGCAAATCATGGTTCGCGACAATAACGTCGATCAGGCTCTTCGTGCACTCAAGAAGAAGCTCCAGCGCGAAGGTGTCTACCGTGAGATGAAGCTGCGCCGTCACTACGAAAAGCCCTCGGAAAAGCGTGCCCGCGAAAAGGCCGCCGCAATCCGCCGCGCCCGCAAGCTCGACCGCAAGCGCCAGGAGCGCGACGGCGTCCGCTAAGCGGCTCGCAGATATCGTGCTTCGCGCTTGAACGTGCGAGACACATGATCCATGAGGGCGCGGACAACTCCGCGCCCTTTTGCGTATCTCAAGCAGGATTGACCCGATGACCGAGATCACCCGAGTTCCGCTCCAGCCGATCGCCAGGGGTTCGCTGCCCAAGCTGTGGATCGGTATCGCCGCCGTGGCGCTGGCCGCGGGCGGTATCGCCTGGGCCGCGCTGCCGCCGATGGTCGATATCGAAACGATCACGCCGGGTGAGGGCGCATCGCCGACCAAGGACGATGTCGCGCTGGTCAACTACAAGGGCACGCTGGAAGATGGCACCGTGTTCGACGAAGGCCAGCAGGCGGTGTTTCCGCTTTCCGAAGTCGTGCCGGGCTTTACTCAGGGGCTGGAGCAGATGCAGAAGGGCGGCAAGTACCGTCTCGAAATCCCCGCCGAGCTTGGCTATGGCGACCAGCAGATGGGCGCCATCCCGGCCAATTCGGACCTGATTTTCGAGATCGAACTGCTGGACTTC
>CAYPFE010000380.1:0-3598 GCA_964409895.1 uncultured Novosphingobium sp. | reverse complement strand
AGGACATGATCATCATCAACGGCAAGAACCACTGGCCGCAGGATATCGAATGGGCCGTGGAACAGCTGCCCGGCTTCAACCATGGCGATATTGCCGCCTTTTCGGTGGAAAGCGACAGCGGCGAGGAGGCCGTTGCCGTGCTGGTGCACTGCCGCGTGGCGGACCCCGCAGAACGCCAGCGCCTGCGTGACACCATCGGCGACAAGGTCCGCTCGATCCTTGGTCATCCGGCGATCGTCGAACTGGTCCCTCCCCGCACCTTGCCGCGCACCAGTTCGGGCAAGCTCAGCCGCGCCAAGGCCAAGAAGCTGTACCTCGCCGGCGAGATCGAACCGCTGCCGCTGGCCGCCTGAACGGCCAGCGGGTCAGGCGCCTCTCTATGCCATGTGCGCAATGGCGCAGGCATCGGCATATTCACGCCGCAGCTGCGCCACCAGTTCGGCGACGCTGGGGATGGCATCGATCAGCCCGATGCCCTGCCCGCCACTCCAGATATCGCGCCACGGGGTCTTGCCTTCGGGCAGGTGCTCGGTCGAACGCCCCTCGGGGATGAACAGATTGTCGGGGTCGAGCCCGATGTCGCGCAGCGAGGCCTTGAGCCAGCTTGCCGGCATGCCGTTGACGCCGCGCGTGTAGATCACGTCTTCCACTCCGCCATCGACCAGCATCTGCTTGTAGGCGTCAGGCGCGCCGGATTCCTTCGTCGCGATGAACCGCGTGCCGAGATAGGCGAGGTCAGCACCCAGCACTTCGGCCGCGCGGATCGCCGCTCCCGTCGTTACCGCGCCCGCCATCACCACCGTACCGTCGAACATCTCGCGGATCTTGGGGATGAAGGCGAGGTGGGTGATGGTGCCGGCGTGGCCCCCTCCCCCCGCACCGATCGCGATCATCCCGTCGACGCCCGCCGCCGCCGCCTTTTCGGCAAAGCGGATATTGGTGACGTCATGATAATGCTGAAAGCCCATGTCGCGCACCACCGGGGCGACTGCGGTCGGGTTGCCGACCGAGGTGACGATGATGTCGACGCCGTGGCGCTTGCACGCCTCCAGCCAGACGCGGAATTCCGCCGGGTCCTTGGTCGGCGCGACATTGGCAGCGAAAGGGCCAGTCGACTTGCCGGGCTGCTCATCGGCGAAACGCTTGACCGCCTCGCTCACGAAGGCGAGGTGGCTTTCGAACTCCTCCAGGTCGCGGCAGTGGTTTGCGGTCAGCGAGCCGACGATACCGGCCTTGCAGCATTCCGCCGCAAGCTCCGGCGAGCTGCACAGGAACATCGGCGCGCAGAACGCCGGCAGGGTGAGTCGATCGCGAATGTGCTGGGCCAGTGCCATGTCTTGAATTCCTCCCGGGCGAATGCCGATTGCCGCGAGAGCCTTGCCTATCCTGCCGGCAAATGAAAAGATGGCAAATGCTCGACCGGACAGCCGGGGGGCGGGGAGAGGACAATGGCGCGAATCGATATTGCCGGAACCGGCATAAACTACGAATTGCTTGGCCCCGAAAGTGCACCCGCCATCGCCATTACGCCGGGTGGCCGCATGTCGATGGAGGCAGCGGGCATCCGCGAACTCGGCGCGGCGCTGGCACAAGGCGGCAGGCGCGTGCTGCTGTGGGATCGGCCCAATTGCGGGGCGTCCGACTTCTGCTTTGAGGGCGAAAGCGAATCGGCGATGCATGGCGAAACGCTGACCAAGCTGATCCGCGCGCTCGACCTCGGCCCCACAGCAATCTCTGGCGGTTCGGCGGGGTCGCGCACCACCCTGTTCGCGGCTGCACATGACCCGGAGATCGTCTCGCACCTCATCCAGTGGTGGGTCAGCTCTGGCACGATCAGCCTGATTTCGCTCGCCAACGCCTATTTCTGCGAGCCGGCGGTGGCGGCCAATTTCGGCGGGATGGAAGCGGTCGCCGCCCTACCCGCCTTCGAGGAGCAGATCGCGAGCAATCCGAAAAACCGCGAGATCCTGCTGGCGCAGGATCCGGACCAGTTCATCGCCACAATGGAGCGCTGGGCCGATGCCTTCAATCCCTGGGCGGGTGCGCTGGTCCCCGGACTCGGACCCGACAGGCTGGCGAGGATCACCATGCCGGTGATGATCTTCACCTCCAGCCCCAGGGACATCTACCATCCCGACTGGACCAGCGTGAAGCTGCACGAGCTGATCCCGCATTCCGAACTGGTCGAGGCGCCCTGGAGCGAATCGGAGTTCCTCACGCACTGGGCCGCATCGGTCGAAACGATGACACCGCTTTCGATCTGGCCGCGGCTGGCGCCATCCATCCTTGAATTTTGCGCCCGCTAGGGCAAAGCACGCGACAACACGAAAGAAAGGCACGACATGTCCAATATCGATCCCGCGATCATCGACCGGGTCCCTCTCGCCATTACCGACCCGGAGCGCATCCCGGCGAAGCGCTATTACGACGAGGCCTTCTACAAGGCGGAGGTCGAGCACTTCTGGCCGCATGTCTGGCAGATGGCCTGCCGGCTGGAGCAGATCCCGGAAGTCGGCGACTGGATCGAATACTCCAATGTCGGTTACTCGATCATCGTGGTCAGGACCGATGACGGGGTGAAGGCCTTCCACAACCACTGCCGCCACCGCGGCGTGCCCTTCGCCGGCGGCTGCACCGTCGACAGTTCGCACTCCGTCGCCCACGGCAATTGCGCCAAGTCGGGCTTCGTCTGCCCGTTCCACGGCTGGCGCTGGAACATGCATGGAGAGAACACCTTCGTTTACGGCAAGCACCTGTTTTCCGAACGCCAGCTCGATGCCGATGACATCAACCTCATCCCCTGCCGGGTGGAAACGGCGCTGGGCTGCGCCTTCATCAACCTCGACGACGACGCGCCGGGCTTCCGCGAGACGATCGGGCCGCTGGTCGAGCGCCTCGAAGCCCATGCCGTCGACAATCTGCGCGCGGAGTGGTGCTTCGGCACGGTGCTCCCGGCCAACTGGAAGACCTCGATGGAAGCCTTCATGGAAGGCTATCACGTGACGCAGACCCACCCGCAGCTGCATGCCTGCCTGCCCGCCATGTACGACGGGCTCTACGAGGTGAAGAGCGGCTCCAGCTCGACCGCCGACACACTGACTTCGATCGATGCCGAAGGCGTCACCGTGAAGGAAGCGATCGACGCGCAGATCCGCCACTTCGAGCTGATCAGCGAAGGCATGGCCGGCCAGCTGCACCCGAAGGAACTGGAAATCGCCCGCACCATTCCGCTCGACGACCTGCCCGACGATCCGGCGCAGGCGGTGCCGATGTGGTTCGGGATGGTGATGGCGACCGTCTCCAGCACACTCAAGGAGCGCGGCGAGCCCGTTCCCGATATCATCGCGGTCAACCAGTCCGACCCGCTGCAGGGCGTGGAATATGTCTTCCCGCATTTCTTCCTGCTGCCCTTCTTCACCAGCTTCGCCTCCTACCGGGTGCGGCCGCTGGGCCCGGAGCACACGCTGTTCGAAATCTATTCGCTGACCATGCACCCCGAAGGCGTCGAGCCGGAGCCGGTGATGGAGCCGACGATGCTGCCGTTCAATTCCAGGGACTTCCCGCCGATCCCGCGGCAGGACTATTCGAACATCCCGAT
>CAYPFE010000379.1:0-3598 GCA_964409895.1 uncultured Novosphingobium sp. | reverse complement strand
ACCCTATTAGAGAAACCCAATATCACTGGCCCAGCCTCAGGGGGCTAGACACTATCAGGCCACCGGGTGGCTGACGGTTTCGGCCGCCGTGGGGTATGCGAAGCGCGATTCGCGGTTCTTCCTTTCATCCTATGAGGGTTTCGAGGCGCAGGCGACGCTATCGGCCACTGCGTGCTTCTGAAACAAGCTTCCCTCAGGCGAAGGTGTTGTCGGGGCCGATAGGCTGGCTGCCGCCCAGCACTGCATCGTCGATGCACTGCATGTGGAAGCCGCGCAAAGCATCGCCGCGTCGGTGGCCGCGACTTCGCATGGCTGACGTGAACGGAGCCGTGTCCTTGCCGCCATCGAGTGCCACAGCCGCGCGTGCCAGCACGGGCCGGGCGAACTCCAACGCCGCCGCCCAATCATCTTCGAGGGGACCGCATAGGTGTTGAAGGCGTAGGTTTGCGATCCCATCCATCCCCGAATGCTCCCACCAACAAGCTCGAACCGAAATCCGGTCGTAACAGAGACATGCAGCCCGCCCATTCAAAGACCATATGGGTAACTGTTGCTCACCATCCTGAGACGTGGAAAGGGAGGACAAGGCCATCGAGATGCAATCTCTGATTGCTGCCCAAGATTGAGGAGAAACCGTTGCCCGCCCTTCGCCCAGATATCGATCCCGAAGGACTTCTCGAATACTCGGTCGTCTTTACCGATCGCTCGCTCAATCACATGAGTCAGGCGTTCCAGGACGTCATGCGCGACATCCACGCCACGCTATGCGAAGTCCATGCCGGAGATGCGGCAGTCGTGATCCCGGGCGGCGGAACCTATGCGATGGAAGCGGTGGCGCGCCAGTTCGCAACGGACCGCAGGGTGATGGTGATCCGTAACGGCTTCTTTTCCTATCGCTGGAGCCAAATCTTCGAGGCAGGCGCAATCCCGGCCGAAGAAATCGTCCTCAAGGCAAGGCGGTTGGGCGACGCCGCAGATGCTCCCTTTGCACCGCCTCCGATTAAAGAAGTGGTCGAGCGGATCCGCAAGGAGAAGCCGGACCTGTTGTTCGCTCCCCACGTCGAGACAGCGTCGGGCATGATCCTGCCGGACGGCTATGTGCGGGCGATGGCGGATGCGGTGCACGAGCACGGCGGCCTGTTCGTTCTGGATTGCATCGCTTCGGGCTGCGTATGGGTGGACATGGCCGAAAGCGGCGTCGATGTTCTGATCTCGGCGCCACAAAAGGGATGGTCGGCACCGCCTTGTGCAGGACTTGTCGTGATGCGGGGAGAGGCGCTCGAAAGATGCCGCTCATCAAAGTCGACAAGCTTCGCTGCGGACCTGGGCAAATGGCTGACGATCATGGAAGCCTACCTTGCCGGGGGACATGCCTATCACGCCACGATGCCGACCGATTCCCTGCGCGTATTCAGAGCCGCAATGCTGGAGACAAAGTCGCTGGGCTTTGAACAGTTGCGCTCGGCGCAATGGGAGCAGGGCAATGCAGTGCGGGCGATGCTGGCTAGCCGGGGCGTACGTTCAGTGGCCGCAGAGGAATTTGGCGCGCCCGGTGTCGTCGTGTCCTATACAGATGACCCGGAGATCCAGAATGGAAAGAAGTTTGCAGCGCTGGGGCTCCAGACTGCTGCCGGTGTGCCGCTGATGGTCGATGAAGGACCCGATTTCCGCAGCTTCCGCGTGGGACTGTTCGGCCTCGACAAGCTCACGAACGTGCCGGCAAGCCTGGCGCGGCTGGAGGCAGCGTTCGACCAGATATTCTAGAGTTCGTTTGGGCGTGAGAATTCCGCCCTACCAAAGCCGGCGAAGCTGCGAGCCGGTCTGCCTGTGTCTCAGCGCGTCCAGCCGCCGATCGGGTCCGACCCGGCACGTCCCTTGCGGCAGGTGATCGAATATGCTGTCGAGCGGCACGACTTTCGCCTTCATCGACAGCGGCCTGTTTGCTGTTCAGACTGGAATGCGCATTCATCCAGTCGGGCTTGACAAGCATGCGGTCAGTGAGCGACCAGGAGGAATAGCGGCAGCCTGCCGGAATTTCCGCTTCCACCAGAAGGTCGAGGTTGGAACGGAACGCCTCGACATCCGGTTCCGCGACCTCCGTCATCGCTTTCGCCTGGTCGAGGATATTGCCCGACTTGAGCTCGGTCCTATCGTTTTCTCCGGAGGCTCAGGCGAACAGCACGAGCGCGCGCATTTCGACGCTGCCTCGCGTCGGCGTGCCCGGCGGGCAGGTCGGATCGAGAAAGGCATTGTGCGCAACCTGATGCGGCTTCTGCGGATCGCTGTCGAAGGTCTTGAACACCAGCACTTCTTCGGGCGTCATATTGGAGAAATAGCACCAGCGGTGCTCTGGGTTGTACATGTAGCCGGTCGTGTCGAACGACATTTCGCCCACCTGGCGTGTCTCGGTATGGGCGATGACGACTTCCCTGTCGGCATCGGTCAGGGTCCGGGCGTCACAGACCGCCAGCGGGTAATCCTGCGGTGGCGGCGTGATCGAGCGCCACATGTTGATGTGAGCCCAGCGGCTGACGCTCGCCAGGTCCATGCCCGGCACGAATTCCATGATGCGCTCGGCGAGTTCCACCGCCGATGTGTCGGTTGTGTCGCCATGCGGATAGAGTGCGGGCAGAGCGTTCACAAGGCCCGCCAGCCGGTCGGTGGCAGCTGGGCCGTAGCGCTTCTTGCCGCCGCCCTGCATGATGACGAGCGAAGCTCCGGTCATATCCTTGAGCAGCGTTGTCATCTCGTCGATATATAGCGCATCGATGTCGGCATCTTCCTCGATCATGTTAAGATCGGCAACCGCCGTCGTGTGGCGCACGAGTTCGAAGCCTTCCCGGTCCAGAGAGGTTTCCATGCCGCGCATGTCCTCGATCCGCATTTCGCGTCCGGGACGCGTTTGCATGGTCGATTGCTCGTCGCGCTCGGTGACGAAGGTCAGTGCCGGGCTTCCGGCCGCTACCGGATTGCGCACGTAATAGATTTCGCCGGACACACCTTTCGTGCCGTTTGCTTGCGATGCCATCCTTCGATCTCCCTGCCAGGCTCGCACCGGCGTTTGAGAAACAACAGGAACTGAGGTAGTTGACCGCCGGGAGTTGTCAATCGGCCCATGCATCCGGAGCCGCACGGCATCGACACACTGCATCGCACCAATCGCGCGAGTGCATTCGTGAGGGAAAGAACATGGCATTGGCCGCCGCACTTCTGGTGTTCACGGGATTCTGGCACATGACCGAATTCCTCATGGATCGCGTGTCGAAAGACACGCGCAGGCTGATTCCCGCTGGCGCTGTTTATTTGCTGCTGGGGATATTGATCGCGTTGGGCATTGCCACCTCGATCATCGGCGTTGTCGCGCTGATCGCGGTCCTGGCCGGGGGAATCACGGCTTTTCGCAAGCGCAAGGCCATGGACATCAGGCGATGGGTGATCTGGTCATTCATCGTGATCGACGCGATCATCGCACTTGCGATCGTGAACGCGTGGCTCTGATCGGCTGCAATGACAAACGGGTTTCGTCTCAAAGGAACGGATAATGACGCGTTTTTCGCTTAACGGCCAGGATGTCGAGGTGACGGTTCCCGAAGGCATG
>CAYPFE010000378.1:0-3613 GCA_964409895.1 uncultured Novosphingobium sp. | reverse complement strand
ATCGGCGCGCTGCTGCGCGGCGTTGCCCGTGACGACGTCGAGCGTGGCCAGGTTCTCTGCAAGCCCGGCTCGATCACGCCGCACACCGAATTCGATGCCGAGGTTTACGTGCTGTCGAAGGACGAGGGCGGCCGTCACACGCCTTTCTTTGCGAACTATCGTCCGCAGTTCTATTTCCGCACCACCGACGTGACTGGCGAGGTCATCCTGCCCGATGGCACCGAGATGGTCATGCCGGGCGACAACGTCACGATCTCGGTCAAGCTGATTGCGCCGATCGCCATGGACGACGGCCTGCGTTTCGCTATCCGCGAAGGCGGTCGCACCGTCGGTTCGGGGGTTGTCAGCAAGATCACTAAGTAATATAGGCCGCGCACCGCCGGGGGATTCGTCTTCCGGCGGCCGGTTTTTCGACTGATCGCCCCGCTCTTTCACTGCAAGCGGGAGAGGGCGGGACGGTCGGTTTTGTGTTTGCTCTTTCTCATCGGTAGTTGGACATGGAAGCTCAGAATATCCGCATACGCCTGAAGGCGTTCGATCACCGCGTGCTCGACCAGGCGACCGGCGAAATTGCGGAAACCGCACGCCGCACCGGCGCGCTCATCCGGGGCCCCATTCCGCTGCCGACGAGGATCGAGAAGTTCTGCGTCAACCGTGGACCGCACATCGACAAGAAGTCGCGTGAGCAGTTCGAGGTGCGCACCTACAAGCGGTTGCTCGACATCGTGCAGCCCAACGCCACGACCGTGGACGCGCTGATGAAGCTCGACCTGGCTGCTGGCGTGAACGTCGAGATTAAACTGGCCTGAGCCGGTTGGGGGCCATCGGCTTCCGAAGACATTGGAATACCGCCGGACTTGTCCGGGCTGCGTTCCCCGTCTCGCCTTCCACCCGGAAGGCAACTCAGCCCGGACGGGGCTCGCTTACATCATCGGGCTGACAAGCACGCGAAGGATGGTCCTCGTGTGCCTCTGTTGAGGAGTTCAGATCATGCGCACTGGCGTGATCGCGAAAAAGGTCGGCATGACCCGCCTGTTCCAGGAGGACGGACAGCACGTTCCCGTGACTGTCCTTGCGCTGGAAGACTGTCAGGTCGTCTCGGTCCGCACCGCCGACACGGACGGCTATGTCGCCGTCCAGCTCGGCGCGGGCGAAGCGAAGCAGAAGAATGTGAACAAGCCGCAGCGCGAGCATTTCGCCAAGGCGCAGGTGCCGCTCAAGCAGCGCGTCGCCGAATTCCGCGTGGCCGATGACGCCGTGCTGGAAGTCGGCGCGACGATTGCTGCTTCGCACTTTGTGCCCGGCCAGCTTGTCGACGTTGCGGGTCACACGCAGGGCAAGGGCTTTCAGGGCGCGATGAAGCGCTGGGGCTTCGGCGGCATGCGCGCCACCCACGGCGTCTCGATCAGCCACCGCGCCCATGGCTCGACCGGCAATCGCCAGGATCCGGGCAAGGTGTTCAAGAACAAGAAGATGGCCGGCCACATGGGCGACCGTCAGCGCACCCAGCAGAACCTAGAGATTGTCCGCACCGATGATGAGCGTGGCCTGATCTTCGTCAAGGGCTCGGTGCCCGGCGCGAAGAATTCGTGGCTCATGGTCGCCGATGCGGTCAAGGTCGCCAGGCACGCCGATGCGCCGTATCCCGCCGGTCTGAAGGGCGAGGGCTCGCCCGCCGAGGAAGAAGAGCAGGTCGCGGCCGCTCCGGTTGAGGAAGAAGTGGTCGAGCAGGCTGCACCTGAAGCCGAGGCTCCGGCCTCTGAGGCTCCTGAGCAGGAAGCACCAGAGCAGCAGGCGGAAGCGCCCGCCGAAGAGGCTCCCGCAGCGGATTCCGGTCCCGAAGGCGACGATGATGCCGCCGATGGCGAAGCGAAGGAGGACTAATCAATGAAGGTCAAGGTCCTCAATCTCGATGGCACGTCCGCCAAGGGCGACATCGAACTCTCCGATGACGTGTTCGGCCTGGAGCCGCGCGCCGACATCCTGCACCGGGTGGTAACCTGGCAGCTAGAGAAGCGCCGCGGCACTGCTCGCCCGACGCGTGAGCGCTCCGACGTTGCCCGCACCGGCAAGAAGTACGGCCGGCAGAAGGGCGGCGGCACTGCCCGTCACGGCGCCCGTTCGGCCCCGATCTTCATCGGCGGCGGCAAGGCGCACGGCGCGCGCAAGCGCGACTTTAACCCGTCGCTCAACAAGAAATTGCGCGCACTCGGTCTCAAGATGGCGCTTTCAGCGCGAGCGAAGGAAGGTCTGGTTGTCGTCAACTCGCTCGAGCTCAAGGACGCCAAAACCAAGGCACTCAAGGGCAGCCTTGCCAAGGCTGGCTGGGCCGGCAAGATCCTCGTGATCGGCGGCGACAGCGTGGACGAAGGCTTCGCCCGTTCGGCCCGCAACCTGCCGGGCGTCAACGTGCTGCCTGCCGCAGGTGCCAACGTCTACGACATCCTGAAGCATGACACGCTTGTTCTCACCAAGGACGCGGTCGAGAAGCTGGAGGCGCGTTTCGCCATCCCGGGAGGGGCTGAATAATGGCTAAGTCGAAACAGGTCGATACGCGTCACTACGACGTCATTCTCTCTCCCCACATCACCGAAAAGTCGACGCTGTTGTCCGAGAACAACGCGGTCGTCTTCAAGGTGGCGGGCGACGCCAGCAAGCCGCAGATCAAGGATGCGGTCGAGGCGCTGTTCGACGTCAAGGTTACGGGCGTCAACACGATCGTCACCAAGGGCAAGGTCAAGCGCTGGAAGGGCAAGCCCTACAAGCGCAACGATGTGAAGAAGGCGATTGTCACGCTGGCCGAGGGCCAGTCGATCGACATCACCGAAGGCGTGAGCTGATCCGATGGCACTCAAGAATTACAACCCAACGAGCCCCGGCCGTCGCGGCCTGATCCTCGTCGACAAGTCGGCGCTGTGGAAGGGTAAGCCGGTCAAGGCATTGACCGAAGGCAAGCGCAAGACCGGGGGGCGTAACAACAAGGGCCACGTCACTTCGCGCGGCATTGCGGGCGGTCACAAGCAGAAGTACCGCTACATCGATTTCAAGCGCCGCAAATGGGGCGTGCCCGCCACGGTCGAGCGGATCGAATACGATCCCAACCGCACCGCGTTCATCGCCCTCATCAAGTATGAGGATGGCGAGCAGGCTTACATCATTGCGCCGCAACGGCTGGCGGTCGGCGACAGCGTGCTGGCTGCCGAGAAGACCGACGTGAAGCCGGGTAACGCCATGTTGCTCTCGCAGATGCCGGTCGGCACGATCTGCCACAATGTCGAGATGAAGCCGGGCAAGGGCGGCCAGATTGCCCGCTCGGCCGGCAACTATGTCCAGCTGGTCGGTCGTGACCGGGGCATGGTTATCGTGCGCCTCAACTCGGGCGAGCAGCGCTACATTCGCGGCGATTGCATGGGAACGGTTGGCGCTGTGTCGAACCCCGACAACCAGAACCAGAATCTTGGCAAGGCTGGCCGCAACCGCTGGAAGGGCAAGCGCCCGCTGACCCGCGGCGTTGCCAAGAACCCGGTCGATCACCCGCACGGCGGTGGTGAAGGCCGGACCTCGGGCGGTCGTCACCCGGTCACTCCGTGGGGCAAGCCGACCAAGGGCGCTC
>CAYPFE010000377.1:0-3616 GCA_964409895.1 uncultured Novosphingobium sp. | reverse complement strand
GGTGCCACCCAGCCAGACTCTACCTCTGACCGGTAACAATCAGGGGAGCACGTCAATCGCGTTGATCAGCTGGGTTCGCTGACGCACCAACAGATCGCGGGTGCGGAACACAAGACCGGCAGCCTGCTGGTCCTCGCTCTTTACTGCGACAAAGCGCATGCCGGGTCGCTGCGCCGCCTCGCAGATCGCCTCAGCATCCATTGCATCATTCTTGTTCCGCTTCACGAACGGCTTCACGTAGGAAGGCGGAATCAGCCGTACCTCGTGCCCCAGGCTTCGTAGCTCGCGAGCCCAGTGATGCGCGCCGCTGCACGCTTCGAGCGCGACCATACAGGCTGGCTGACCTGCGAAGAAATCGAGCAACTTCGCCCTGGTGAGCTTGCGGCTGAAGACCATCACCCCGCGCTCATCAGCGCCATGGGCATGAAAAACGATCTTGGCGATATCCAGACCAATCGTGGTAACTTGTGACACGGACGCCTCCTCTAGTGGTGCTTCGACACCTCCACTTTGGCACATCAAGGCCGTCGGGGGGCGTCCACCCCATCAGCTTTTTTAAGCCAATGTCCCGGTGGAGACGTCCGCTATGGCATCGCATCCTGGAATTCCACCTTCGCGCCGGACTTCGCCCAATGCGCCATTCCCCCGCCCGTCGACCTTCCAGCAAAACAATTTTCCTACACATATGCCGCTGCGGTAGGCTCGCCGGCATGACAGAGCCCAGCCCCGACCGACCGCCCCGCCGCAGCCATGCCGAGTATCGCTGGACCAGGCCGAAGATCCATGCCTTCCTCAAGGCGCTTTCGCTTGAAGGATCGGTTGCGGCCGCGGCGCGGCGGGTGGGGATGAGCCGGCATTCGGCCTATCGGTTGCGCGCGCGGCTGGGCAGCAGTTTTGGTGAGATCTGGACCGAGGCCCTCGCCATCGCCAGAACGAGGCGCGCTATGCAAGGTGACAGGTCCCCCTCACAAGGTGACAGGTCAGGGACACAAGGCGACACTTTACAGGCGCAAGGTGACCGGTCTGCGCTGCGAGGTGACACTTTTCCCGCACAAGGTGACACATTTCGCCCCGGAAGGGCAGTTTTCCACCAGGACAGTGTCAACCTGTCAACTTCGCGCAGGTAACCGGTCGGAGCGCAACCCTCTTGTGCTGTGCTGCCCATCGCCTAAATGCCCGCCATGCGAAGCCTCGAAGACATCCTCGAAGAGTACGAATTCCTCGATGGCGACGAGCGCTACCGGCTGTTGATCGAGCTGGGGCGCGAGCTCGACGCCATGCCCGATGCGCTCAAGACCGATGCCACCAAGGTGCGCGGCTGTTCGGCAAGCGTGTGGGTCTATCCTACCCAGGCCGATGACGGCACGCTCCATTTCCTCGCCGATTCCAATGCGGCGATCACCAAGGGCATCGTCTCGCTGGTGTTGTCCTCCGTGCAGGACAAGCCCGCAGCGCAGGTGGCGGAGACCGATATCGCCGCCCTGCTCGAGCCCTTCGACCTCAGGAACCAGCTCTCATCCAACCGCACCCAGGGCGTGCCCAACATGATCGCCCTGATCCGCGAGACCGCAGCGCGCTATGCAGAAAGCTGATCTCAGGCGAATGGCCGCATGACTCGCCCGCTCTACCTTGCCGGCGGCCTGTTGTTCGTCGGCCTCGGCGTGATCGGCGTTTTCCTGCCGATCATGCCGACCGTGCCGTTCCTGCTGGTGGCCGCCTTCTGCTTCGCACGCTCGCGGCCGGACTGGGCGGAAAAGCTCTATACCCACCCGCAATACGGCGAACAGATGCGGGCATGGCGCGACCGCAGGGCGATCGGCGTCAAGGCGAAGATAGCCTCTATCGGCGCGATGTCGGCTGGTGTGGTGTTCACCTGGTTCACAATCGGCTGGCCGTGGGTCCTTATTTCCATCACCGTGCTGGTGACGGTCGGCCCCTGGATCTGGACCCGGCCTGAATGACGGCCATCCAAGACTGGTAAATACCGGGATAGCGAACGTCCTGAATTTTCCGACAACTAGTTGCCGAAGTCAGTCCTAAACCCTTCCCATGCTCAAACTTGCGTCAGGCAAGACGTGAGATTCGGTGCAGGGACGTTCGGCCCGAAACGCCGGCTCGCAGGCCGAGGAGCAAAAACGATGACTATCGTCCGAGCATTGCTGCCCGCATTCATCCTGACATATGTGGTCGCCGCCATCGTTGCTGCGACCGGGACCCGTGGCGGAGTCTTTGCTATCGAGCAGGCGCCATTCGTGGACTGGCACTTCTACTGGTCGTGGCCCTTGTTTCTGCTGTTTACGGGGATCGGCTGGGGCCTGCTGACATTGATGCGCACCTAGAACAGCCAAGCGCGCGCGAAACGCGCGATTCGGCCAAATTCAGGGTTTATTGTGAGTTAATTCAGGGCGTTCCTGTGCGTCGCCTCACTGCCGTATTTCGTGATCCAGCCGAAAAACCTCCCATCGAACGCGGCGATGCCGCCCAAATGGAGACAAGCAATGTCGAGGATCAAGGGAAAGCTTTTCGGTTACGTCGGCAAACCGGCCCCAAAGCGCCGCAAGTCCGTCAAGCGGGGCAACTGGAAACAGCGCTGAGATGTCGCGAAGAGACTCGTCGGCGATCCTGGAATGCCTGCTCGGCAAAGGCCTCAGGGTCTCTCGAAACCCGCAACGGCCCGATCCAGAGCTGCGCTCAGGTGCACGCCCATCCCAAGTGAAGCCGAAATGATTCCGAAGGTGCAGAGAACAATGACGAAGCCATATTCGATGGCAGTCGCACCATCTTCGTCCTTGAGCAGTCTGGCGATAAGATCCATCTAGTGTCTCCCGGATATCGCAATCGTCGCATGCGTCCGGGGCATACCCATCCCCGGACTGCAACGTGATAGGCGGGCGCTGGTTTCGAACTGCCGATCAAATGACGCTAACAGGGACGGCTAACTCGAATCTAACCATCTTTTCGGAGCCAGGGTGTTTGGTAGCTGGTGACCGCTACTCATCCTCGTAGTAGAGCTCGACATCCTCCAGCCCGTCGTCGAGACCCCGAAGCCGTTCCAGCGCGACTCCGTCGTCCTTGAGATAGGCGTCGAAGAAGGTGACCAGTGCCGTCCGGGTGATTTCCTGCTGACGGGCAGGTGCCATGAATTCACCCGCTTCCTCGCAACCGGGGATAGTCATGCCGGGCATGTTCTTCTCGAAGAACAGGCAGTCGGGGTTCTTGCCGTCGGGGTGCTGCTCATCGCCGTCACGGAAGGCGATATGGTAACCGCCTTTCAACAGAATCTGGTATTTCGGCCCCTCGACCCGGGCATAGGCGGCGTAGGGCCGGCCGGTCATGCGCGCGAAAACGTCCTTGTCGGCCTGGAGGAACAACACCGGCACGGAGGCCGCCGAATGGCCCGCACCGTTGAAGCCCATCTGGTTGTCGAGCGCGGTCTGCACCGGATCGCCGCCGGCGATGGGTGCGGTTGCCTTGATCCGGGGATCGCGGGTCCTGGCGCCAAACGACGCGAAATAGCTCGTCACGCCGCCCAGCGAATGGCCGGTGGTGCCGATTCTGTCACCGTCGATAAGCTTTCCCAACTCCGGATCGGCAAGCAGGCTGTCGATGATGAAGC
>CAYPFE010000376.1:0-3618 GCA_964409895.1 uncultured Novosphingobium sp. | reverse complement strand
CGAGATGTAGTTGTTTCGCTGGAGTGCGGCGGACACGTCGGTCGCATCGACCCCGTATGCGGCCATCTTGTTCGAATCCAGCCACACACGCATGGCGCGAGGCGCTTCGCCCATCGGTGCGACCTTGTGAACGCCCGGGATGCCGGCGAGCGCAGACTGAACATCGCGCGAGACATATTCGCTCAGTTCAGACAGCGTCAGCGTGTCACTGGTGAAGGCAAGATAGAAGGTCGCCCAGGGACGGTCGCCCCGCAATGTCTCGACCCTGGGCGGCTCGGCGTCTTCCGGCAGTTCCGAGCGGATCTGGTCAATCCGGTTCGCCGCCTCAGCGAGCGCGCGATTGCCGTCGACGCCAAGGTCCAGCTTTGCGGTCACCACGCTCATGCCCGGCGTGCTCTTCGATTCGACATAATCCAGGCCGGATATTGTCGAGAGGGTGCGCTCGATGGGCGTGGTGATGAAACCCCGGACAGTCTCGGCCGATGCTCCGACATAATGCGTGGTGACGATCAGCGAGGAGGATTCGAACAGCGGGTACTGCACGATGGGCAGGGTAAAGACCGCCCGCAGCCCGACCAGCAGGATCGCCGCATGCAGCACCACGGCGGCGACCGGGCGGCGTACGAAATAGTTCAGGGCTTCGATCATTTTGCCGCCACTGGCCGCACCAGCATGCCGTCGCGCAACTTGAACGCGCCATCCGAAACGATCCGTTCGCCGCCTTTCAGCCCGGATTGCACCGCCACCTCGTTGCCGCGCGCGGGACCGAGCCGTACCACCCGCTGCTTGACCCGGAACTGCCCATCCTTCTCCGGCACCATGACGAAGACATAGGTGGCATGCGGCCTTTGGTTCACCGCGGTGCGAGGAACGAAGACGGTCGGACTTTCGCTTCCGGCAGGCACGAATATGTCGGCAAAGCCGCCGGGCAGCATGCTTTCCGGCGCGACCTCCATCGAAACCCGGTATCTGACGAGCCGCGAGTCCGTCATCGAGGAATCGCGAGCGATCACTCTTGCTTGGAGACCTTGCGCCGGCAGCCCCGTGCCACTGATCCTGACGCGGTCGCCAAGGCCGAGGTTCGCCGCGGTCTCCGCAGGCAGGCCAAAATCGACATAACGCCGGGAATCGACACCCTGGAGTGTGGTAATATTGCTGCCTTCCTCAAGGTACTGGCCGGGCTGCAGATCGTGAATGCCGGCGCGAGCGGTGAAGGGCGAGCGGATTTCCTTCTTCTTGATCTGAGCCCTCAACGCCTCCGCCTCGCCACTCGCAGCCCGCGCTTCCGACGTCAGCAGGTCGATCTGCGCCTGCGATATGAACCCGCGCTCCACCAGTTCCTTGCTGCGTTCGAGGTTCTTTGCGGCAACAGCCGCCCGCGCCGATTGTGCGGCGAGCCGGGCGCTTTCTTCTGAGCTGTCCATGCGCAGCAGCACCGCGCCCTTCGCTACCACCTGCCCCGAACGAAAGCCCACATGGGTCACGGTGCCGGCCAGTTCGTTGCGCAAGTCGACCGTGCGCGTGGCAACCACGGTGCCAACGCTGCGGACCTCTGCCGCGAAGGGCAGGACCCTGGCGCGAACGGTGTGAACGGCTTCCACCGGCTCTGTCGCCGAGGCCAGCGCCATCTGGGTGGACATCTGCTGGAACAGCTTGTAGCCGCCCAGGATCGCAGCCAGCGCGACCATGACCGCTATCGCGGCGATCCAGCTTCTTCTGCCCTGCATTCCCATCCCGTTTTACGAGCCACCCGCAACGATCATTGCCATATCGGCTAACGTTGGCAACACGTGATAGCCCGGAATTTCGGCCAGGCCATTGCCTGACCGGCCGCTATCGGCAACCATGCGCCCGCATTTTAGGAAGGGCTGGCATGGGCGCACTGAGTGGTTTGACGGCAATCGTTACCGGAAGCGGCCAGGGGTTGGGATTCGCAATGGCGAGCGCTTTGGCCAACGCAGGCGCACGACTGGTGCTGGTTGAGATTCGCGCGGACAGGCTTGAGAATACCTCTGTAGAGCTGCGGGAGAGCGGCGCGGAGGTTATAGCCATCGCCGGTGACGTGCGGGACCGCACCGTGGCGGAAGATGCGGTGGCGCAAGCGCTCGACGCATTCGGGCGCCTGGATATCCTGATCAACTGCGCGCAATGGCTGGCCCCGCCGATACCCTTCATCGATCAGGATAGGGAGCATTTCGCCAACATGATCGAGTCCGGGCTCTACGGCACCGTCAACTTCATGCAGGCGGCCTATCCCCCGCTCAAGCGGCAGGGCGGCTCGATCATCAACATGAGCTCAGGTGCCGGCACCGGCGGAAACGTCGGCCAGGCTGCCTATGGCGCTGCCAAGGAAGCGATCCGGGGCCTGACACGTACCGTCGCCCAGGAATGGGGGGCGGACGGCATCCGCATCAACGTGATCTGTCCTGCCGTAATGAGCCCCAGCCTGATCGGCTGGTTCGATGACAAGCCGGAGGAACTGGCGGCGACCCTGAAGCTGAAAGCCATGGGCCGTTTCGCCGAAGGCGGCGATCTCGGCGAGCTTGCCGTCTTCCTCGCCAGTCCAGCCTGCTTCCTGACAGGACAGACGATCCATATCGATGGCGGGCAGGTTATGCCGTGAGTCTAACGCCTTCGTCATCGGTTCGTCGCAGGATCGGCTCAAGCCACCCTGAGAGGCGTTGGTTTTGCCGAAGGCGTTCATGTACCGCACAGGCCATCCTGAACACGACGCAAAAGAACCAGTGTGATTTATAGGAGTAGCGCAATGACCGTGTTTTCCAGGAAGCCTGGACGGCTTCTCCTGATCGCCATGCTTGCAACAGGAACCCCAGCTGGTTTGAGTGCGCAACTATGGAGCTCAGGCGCCGACGATGTCCAGACCACCGTCATCGGCACCCCTCCCGCTGATATCTCGGGCATGCCCGACGGGCCGGAGATCACCGGTTTCATCTCGTCGCGCACCGTCAACGGAGTCTATGTCACCGACGCGGCCGGCACGAAGACAGCCGTCGCCATCAGCGAAGCAACGGAAATAAGGGCGCGGAAGGGTCTGTTCGGAGTCAGCCGCAGCAAGCTTGGCCGCGATTCCTTGCTCAACGGTCTCCCCGTGACCGTGAAGACAGTGCGCTGGAGCGAGGGCCTGGTTGCAAGCCAGATCTCGTTCAAGAACAGCGATCTCAAAACGGCGGCCATGATCCAGAGCGGCACGACCCAGCGCTTCGACGAACAGGGAGCAGCCATCGACCAGAATACGGCAGCGACCGAAGCCCTGCGCGGGCGCCTGGGTGATATCGACAAATACAACATCAAGCGCACCGAAAATGTCTATTTCGACACCGGCAAGTGGAACCTTTCCGCTTCAGCGAAGGCCAACCTCTGCTACGTGACGAGCGAAGCCGATGCGATGGACAACGCTCTGCTGCTGGTGGTTGGCTACACCGACTCGGTCGGCAGCCAGGAATTCAACCAGATTCTGAGCGAGAGGCGCGCGGGCGCGGTCGTCAATCACATTCAGCAGGCCTGCGGGTGGAAGCCGTGGCGCATGCTCACGCCCACAGGGATGGCGGAAGCGGACCCGGCGGCAAGCAACGACACGGCAGCAGGCAAGGCCCAGAA
>CAYPFE010000375.1:0-3626 GCA_964409895.1 uncultured Novosphingobium sp. | reverse complement strand
GCGATCCGCGCCTCAACGCGGCGCAATCGATAGAGCTTGCCTTCCTGCTTGCCGACATGCTCAATCTTGAAGCGCAGGACCGCGGTAAGAAAGCCGCATAGCCACGGGGAACTCCCGCAATGACACAGACGGGCCAGCCCAGCTCCCAGACGGCATTGCCGCCGGGGCTCGGGTTCACCTGTGAATTCGTGACGCCCGATGAGGAAGCGGAACTGATCGCCGCGATCGAGGCGTCCGGCATCGCCCATGTCGACTACGATCCGGGCAATCTCCGTGCCGAGCGGACATACGGCTGGTTCTATCACCACGCCGAGGACTATGCCGACCACGGCGTTTCCCCGACCGATCCGCTGCCGCCCGTCTTCGAGGCTATCCGCGCGCGGGCTGCGGCCTTCGCCGGGATCGAGCCCGAACGCCTGATCCAGTGCCTGCTGCTGCGCTACGATCCGGGCTCCTGCATCCAGCCGCATTGCGACATGCCGGCCTGGGACAATGTCATCGGCCTGTCGCTGGGCGAGAGCCTGACCATGGAATTCGTCAACGGCGACGAGATACTGCCGGTCGAGCTGCCGCCCCGCTCGGTCTACCATCAGACGGGCGATGCGCGGCATGTGTGGAAGCATTCGATCCCGAACGTCGCGAAGACCCGCTGGGGCATCACCTTCCGCGACTTTTCCGACGAGGGCCGCCGCATGGCAGCCCTGGCTCCTGCCGCTTCCATCTGAGGCTTTCGCCGCGGGACGAACCTGCTAGACTGGGTGCCAGGACCATCAGGCAGGCAGACGCGCCGCACGGCTGGGAGGACAAGGATGGCGACAGTTCAGGCTCCGGTCGGCAAGCTCAGGGAGCTTACCGAAGGCACCGTCAGCCAAGCGCTGATCGAACAGTTCGCGGACTTGGGCTATGCCAAACTCCCCGGCCTGCTCGAACCCGCATGGATCGAGCTGGTGCGCGAGGCGATGACCGAGATCCACGCCGACAGCTTCGTCCATTTCGCCGCCATGCCCGGCAAGCGCGGCAACAAGGACATGCTGCACAAATATCCCGCGATTCGCCGGCTGATGGACGAGTCCGCAATTGCACCGGCCGCCGCCGCGCTGCTGCGCTCGAAGACCATGCGCTATTACGAGGACGTGCTGGTCTATGTCGAGGAGGGCTGGGACGACCAAGGCGGCTGGCACCAGGATTCGCCCACCTGGCCGCTTCAGGGCACACAATTCGCCAACATCTGGTTCACGCTTGAAAAGGTCACCGCCGAGACCGGGGCGCTCAGGATCGTGCGCGGCTCCCACAAGGGCCCGTTCTACGAGCCGGGGCATCTCAGCGCAGACCGCATGGCCGATTTCGAGCAGGACCGCTACCTGTTCACCGGCGGCCCGGCGCCCGACGTCAACGCCGATCCCGAACGCTTCCCGGTGGTCACCATCGAGACCGATCCCGGCGACGTCGTCATCTTCCACCCGACCTGCCTGCACCAGGGCTGGGGCATGCCGGTCGGCGGCCCGCGCCGCACCATCACCATCCGCCTGTTCGGCGACGACGTCGGCTGGCACCGCAAGCAATGCGTCTACCACGAATGGATGCGCGACGCGCCCTGGGCCGACGGCGAAGTTCCCGACGACCCGCGCTTGCCGCTGCTCTGGTCGGCCTAGAACGCCGAAAAGACCGGCACCAGCACCTGCGCCGGCGTGACGATATCGAGCGCGACCAGACCCATCAACAGCAGCAGCACTGCGATCAGCGCCCATTTCAGGCGGATCCACAATGTCGCGCCGGGGCCGGGCGGCGTTGGCTCGGCTTCGGCGGGCCGGAGCCATTCGAGCGCCGCCGCATCGTCGTCCGGGTCCATCGTGCCCGACGCCCATGCGCGCAGCAGCTCGGTCAGGCGCCAGATGCCGTCCAGCGTATAGTCCCTTTGCCTGCCATGGCGCTGGATATGGCCTGCATAGAAGGCATCGAGCATGTTGGCGGCGACAATGGGGTGGATCGGGAATTTCCCGTCGTCGAGCATCTCCCCGGGATAGCGTGCCTCGGCCAGGAAATTCTCGCGAATCTCGCGGGTTGCGTAAGCCGCCCTTGCCACGTCCAGCAGCAGTTCCGGCGCCGGTTCGGGCCCATGGAGCCCGGGCTTGGGCAACCTGCCGAAACGCGGCCCCCAGCCATAGCCCGCCGCCCGGTGCGGATAGGCGATGTCGGGATAATTGGGATCGCGGGCGGGAGAGTCGCTCATGGGCGGAGTGTGGCACGCAAGGACTGCTGACGCCACGTATTTGCATTCAAGGACACCAGGTGCGGTTGCGTTGTCGCCGAACGAGGGCACAGGTTCAGGGTGACAGGTGTCACCCATGTGTCACCCAAGGCAACCCTATGGAATTGCGCGATTAAGGCGCAAAAGGGTGACAGATTGCGGTTTTCAGGGGCGCAGGTCCGGCCGACACGCATGAACGCGCAGCGCGCGCGTGCCAGTCGCGGCGGAAAGGGGCGATGACGGACGGTGAGAAAGAGCTGGCGCGATGGTAGCGCGGCATGGCGATGTAGGAAAATCGCCATTTCGGGGACATGGTCCTCCGTGTCCCCGAAATGGCTGGCTGGCGATGCGGGAGTGACGCGTAAAGTTTAGGGGTTAAGTAAAGTGTCACCGTAACCCCGTGGAGATCGCTCCTAGCGAATCAAACCCTCAACAGAGCGCCGTCCACACCATCACCGTAACTCCGTAATCATCAATTATGCGGTGTCGCTGAAACCTTACTGTCAAATTTATCCATAAGGTACAAGTATGTTTCCTTTTGCTCGCATTTATCGTCGAAGGCTAAAATTTCGTTCTCATCAACAGTATTATAATAAATTATTGGAATCCCAAGTGAGTATCTGATTTATGAGACACTCCTGAAATCTATACTGAGCCGCTTCTTTCTAACGATCCGGCACTGCGCAAACGGACCATCGACAAAATTTGAGAGGTTAACATCCAATAGCCCCAGTCGGCGCTGAACTTCCTCAGCATCCTGCAAACGAAACGGCGTCACTTTACCAAATTGCGCTTTGCCAAAGGTCTTTACAACGTCGTTCAAAACATGTTCTCTCCCGTTAGAATCACAGGTTTCGGGGGAAGCAATAAAAAATATCGTTCGCCTATTTCCGGCAATTCCAGTCAACAAATATTTCCTCTCACTTCTATGCTCCCAAATTTTATGAATAACTTCTCCTTTGTTTTCGATAACTTCCACAGCAATTTCGCAAAACTCAACCTTGTTAGCGATAAATAATCCAGATGTTCTCGTATTATAAGTCTCCCCTAACTCTGTTGACATTTCTGCCCTCGTGCAGGCTAAAAGGCACACGACTGAACCTAAGACAACCGCTAGTTTTAATTTTCCGGTCATCGCCTTGTCCAAACGGTAATTGTTGTGGGATCGGTTAAGTGTGTCCCGTAGATTCGGAGACTATTACTGGGTTACGGTGACAGGGTTACGGTGACACGTTACTTAACCCCTTAACTATTCCCGTAGCTCTCTCACCGTCCGCCATGCATTTCGGGGACACGGAGATACCGTGTCCCCGAAATGGTCGAAACCCCGCTCCTGCCCGCAAGGCAGTTCCGGGGACACCGAATACGGTGTCCCCGA
>CAYPFE010000374.1:0-3639 GCA_964409895.1 uncultured Novosphingobium sp. | reverse complement strand
CAGCGTTCCCTGCGGACCGCGCAGGACCTCAATACGGTCCAGGTCCACAACGTCCGAAATCGAGCCGCGGTTGCCGCCGACGTAGACGCCGTCCAGATAAATCGGGATCTGACGGTCCTGCGTGGGGACCGAGGCGCTGGCCGAAACGCCGCGCATCGAGAAGCTTGGCGAAGCGTTGCCGCCTGGATTGACGCGGGCGATAAGACCTGGAGCGAGACCGGTAAGGTCCGTCGTCTTGCTGATACGGTTGGCCTGTATCATGTCCTCGCCAAGCGCCGAGACCGCGATGGGAACGTCCTGGATCGACTGTTCGCGCTTTTGCGCGGTAACGATGATCTCGTTGCTGAAGCTGCCCTCGGCGTCTTGCGCGAAGGCCGGAGCTGCTATGGAAGTTGCGGCAATAATTGCGGTGCCTGCAAGCAGACGTGTGGCGATCTTAGTTGGCATTGATTACTCCTCATTAGCCCGCGATTTGCAGGGTCCTAGATTGAACGCGCACATTCCTATAGTTTTTTGAAGGAGCGTGGCTACCCCACAAAAGAAATCCGCGAACGGCTGTTGTATTCTTGCAACTTAGCCAGGGCGAGCCCGGTTTGCAGACCGCTCAAGCAAGCCCAAGCAAAAGGCCCGGGCCGTCGCCGGCCCGGGCCTTTCTCCTCTCCCGTTTTTACGGGTAATCAGAACTCGACGGTCAGGTCGACACCGTAACGGCGCGGTTCGATGAAGGTTGCCGCTGCGCCGCCCGACTGGTTGAATGGGAAGGAGATCGACCGGTTGTCGCTGAGGTTCTTGCCCCACAGCGCAATGGTCGCGTCCAGTCCGCCCAGACTGATATTCTCGATCGCGGCGCGGGCGTTGATCAGCCAGTATCCGGGGATCGACTCGGTGTAAAACGGTGCGATGGACAGGATGTCCCTGTTTGCGGCGGAAATCATTCGCGACTGGTAGTTGCCTTGGACGCGTGCGGTGAAGGTTGCGTCATCCCAGATCGGTTCGGAGGTATACTGGGCGTAGGCGCTGGCAGTCCACTTCGGGCGGAGTGTCGGGCGATATTCGCTGTCGGGGGCGTCCGCCGGTATGTTCTGGGCAGCCTTAAGCAGGCCCGGCACATTGCTGAATTTCGTATCGGTGTAGGACAGTCCGCCACCCAGGAGCACGCCATCTGTCGGCGCCGCCGTGAGTTCGAGTTCGAAACCCTTCACCTCGATGTCACCCTGCGGATAGACGAAGGTGCCCAGCGCATTTCTGATGCGCGGGTCGGGAACCAGTGCCTGGAATTCAGGTAGCTGTCCGAGGGTGTTGCCGCCCTGAGCGGTCTGGTAGTTCTTGTACTTTGCCCAGAACACCGACAGGTTGGTGCGCAGGCGCCGGTCCAGCAAATCGGCCTTGATGCCGGCCTCGGCCGACTTCGCGGTTTCCGGTTCGAATTCGATCGGACCGACCTTGCCGCCCGACATGTAGGCGGTCGACCACTTGGCATAGACCAACAGGTCATCGTTGGGACGGAAGTTCGCACCGATCAGGTAATTGAACTTGTCGTCCTTGTAATCGAACGAGTTGGTAATCAGCGGACAGGCCTTGAGAGCTTCTCCGCGGACAGAGTCAGGGCAGGTTGCGGTCGTCAGTGACGTGAGTTCCGCAAGCTTCTTGTCGTGGGTGAAGCGACCGCCAAGCACGATGTCGAGCTGTGGCGTCACGTGGAATTCGCCCTGTGCATAGACTGCGGTCGATTCCGCCTCGTTGTAGGGGCTGCCCGGCAGATACGGAATCGCATTGCCCGGTTCGAGCGAGGTGAAGGCAACGGTATTCTGCATGCCGTGCTCGTTGCCCCAGTCCTTGCCCTTGAAATAGAGAGCGCCGGCCGTCAGCGTCACGAAATCGGAGTCGAAGTTGACCTGAAGCTCGTTGCTCCACTGCTTCGACCGCGATTCCGGACCGGAGCAGAAGGTGCAGTAGGTCTTTCCGATTTCAGCGTTGGCAAGGAAAGCCGCCGTACCGGCCGGAAGACCCCTTGCTTCGAGGAAAGCGGCATAGAGCGGGGCTGCCGATGCCGGGATGATCAGCGCATCGGCGCCGATCAGACCGGCCGTCGCCCTGACACGAGATGAGCGGTATGCGGCGATGTTCTTGATCGAGATCTGGTCATTGACCTGATAATCGATCGTCAGGTTGTGGCCGAAGTTCCACAGGTCCGACAGCGTGTTGTAGGAGTTCCAGACTTCCTTGGGGCGCTTCTTGTTGAGCGCCTGGGGCATGCCGTTTGCAATGGCATTGTCATAGATTTCATTGACGTAGGCGCCCAGCAGCCCTCCTAGTCCGATCCGCCAGTCGTAGCCGAGCTGGCCGACTGCGCCGGGGGTCTCGAGACTGTCGTTGCGATCGTACTTGTAGATGGCCTTGAAGTCGCCGCTTTCGAATTTCACCGCCGCGAACACGGAATCGGAATTCTTGCCGCCGAGCCATCGGGCCGACTTGGTATACTGCGGGTGGGCCAGTGCGTTCTTCACGCGGTCGAATTGCTGCAGGAAGCCATTCCTGACGTGGCCGCGGTGTTCGTTCTTCGTATAGCTGAAATAGCCGCTCAGCGGGCCGAGTTCGGGCGTGTGCGCGGTCAGTTCATAGCGCCTGAGGTTGTGGTTGCCGATCGAAAGGCTTGCCTCGACGCTTGCTTCGCCCTTCGGGTCCTGCGTCGAGATGCTGACGGCGCCGGCAGTGGCGTTACGTCCGAACAGCGTGCCCTGGGGACCGCGCAGCATTTCGATCCGTTCGACATTTGGCAGGTCGAACACGCCGCCGCGTGGCGAGGACAGGTATACACCGTCAATGTAGATCGAGACCTGCTTGTCCGATCCGGGAACGACGCCGTAGCTGACCGCGCCGCGAATGGTGAACGAGGGGATCGAAGAACTGCCGATTGATGGGCGCACGGTGACGCCCGGCGCGATCGCGCTAAGATCGACGACGTTGGTGATGCGGTTGGCGGCAAGCGATTCGCCGGTCACAGCCGTCACCGCGATGGGAACGTCCTGAAGGCTCTGTTCGCGCTTCTGGGCGGTCACAATGATTTCCCGAAGGCCGCCAATGCTCTCTTCGGCTTCCTGTGCGAAGGCCGGCGCGGCAATGGCGGAGGCAGCAACGATAGCGGTTCCGGCGAGCAAGCGCAGACGTGTAGTAGTCATGGTGGGCATTCGACTCTCCTCTGGTTCCGCACTCAGCGAAGCCCTCAATCACTCGCGGGCATTCTCATAACTAATTTGAGTCGGTGACCATACGGCGCAACACTTTGGCGAACCGCTGTGGCATTTGCGCAACGCAACCGGAATCAGGCGTTCTGCGCCAGTTTCTGTGCCTGATTGCGGAGCAAGTCCTTGCGGACCTTGCCCGAGGGCACGCGCGGCAGGTCGTCGACGACCACAAGGTGTTCGGGAAACTTCTGCTTGGCGAGGCCCGCGCCGGTCAGGAATCGCTGAATCTCGGGCAGATCGATGCTCTCGCCGGCGCGCGGGATCACGAAGGCGCAGCCCTTTTCGCCGGTGACGTCGCTAGGCATGGCGACAATCGCCACTTCGGCGATGGCGGGATGGCCGAACAGCACGTCCTCGACTTCCTTGGGGCTGATGTTCTCGCCCGAGCGGATGA
>CAYPFE010000373.1:0-3643 GCA_964409895.1 uncultured Novosphingobium sp. | reverse complement strand
TCGCCACCAGTCGAGGCCCGAGCGCTCCGCCAGTTCTCGGCTCGCCATGACCGACGAGTCCAGCGCCTTGTTCGCGGATTCGAGCCTGGCGGCGGTGTTCATCGCATCGCCGAGCGCGGTGTACTGTATGCGTCGCTCGCCGCCGAAATTGCCGACGACTGCCTCTCCGAAATGCATGCCGACGCGGGTCTTGCCGATCTTGGGCAGCGACGGATCGACGCTGCGGCGGAACTCCTCGCCAGCCTGCCACAGCGCGTAACCGGCACGCGCCGCCTTCTCGGCATCGTCGGGCCGCGCGATCGGCGCGCCCCAGAACGCGACGACCGCATCGCCGACATATTTGTCGATCACCCCGCCATACTGCAGCACCGCCGCGCTCAGCCGGTCGAGATACTCGTTGAGCAGGCTTGCGACCACTTCGGGCTCGAGCTGATGCGACAGCGCGGTGAAACCTTCGAGGTCGCTGAACAGGATGTAGAGTTTGGACTTGGTGCCCGAGAGCGTCAGCCGTTCCGGGTTGTCGATGATTTCCTGGGCGATGTCGCCGGGCAGATATTTACCCAGCGCGTCCTGCGCGAACTTGCGTTCGACGGCGCCCGAGGCGCGCGCGGCGGACGAGATCGCCACGAAGGCGATGATCCATCCAACCGCCCAGCCGACCGAGGGCGTGCCGATGGTGTCGACCCTGATGGATTCGAGGAAAATCGGCAGGCCCGGGAACAGCGCGAACTGTGCCCCGATGACCGGGGCCAGCAGCCACGTCCTGACATCGAGCAGCGCCGTCAGCCCGGCGGCAAGCACTATCAGCGCGGCCATCGCCCAGCGTTGCCAGCTCTTGGGCGCCATGTAATGGGCCCCGTCGAGCATTTGCGTGATCATCGCAGCGTGCACCTCGATTCCCGGGATATTCTTGCCGTCGATCGTCGTGAAGGGCGTGACCACCCGATCTGTATCGACGATGTCGCCTCCGATCAGGATGTAGCGGTCCCGGACGCCTTCGGAGAGCGCCGCCAGCAGTTCCGAAGGAGCGCCTTCGAGGCCGAAGGTATCGATCGGGATTTGCGAGAAGACGCGCTCCTGCTTGCCTTTCGCCAGCTGGTATCGGATGGGCCCGGTATAGTGCTTGAAAGGCGCGGTCGCGGCCGGATCGCTGGTTCCGACCATCGCCGGGCCGAGCAGCAGGGGCAATTCGTCCAGTTGCTTCGGCCAGCTGCGCGCGACGCCGTCGGGATATTCGAGCATCACGCTGGCCGGCTTCGCGTTCGATCCCTCCAGCCTCTGCATGAATGCATCGAGATATTGCTGCTGCTCCCAGACGATATCGCCCGGGCTGCTGTCCCGATGGATGTAGGCGATGAATACCGGGGTCTTCATCGCACGCAGCGTGGCGACGAGTTCGTCGTCCTCGTCCTGCGGCTGGTCGAACAGCATGTCGATGCCGATCGCCTTGGCACCCATACTGTCGATATTCTGCAGCGTGCGCGCCAGCAGGCCCCGGTCGAGCGGCGAGCGCTTGCGGACGTTGATCAGCGTCTGGTCGTTGTAGACGATGACCTGGATGCGTTCATCCTGACGGGAATCCGGCGCGGAATGGTAACTGCGGAAGTCGTAGAATGCCTTTTCGGCGTAATTGAGGACCGGCATATCCCAGCTGAACCGCGCAGCCAGCAGCGCTGCCACCAGCAACAGCGCGGTGAGAGCCAGACGTTGCGCGCCAGCCGCCCTGATATTGCGCCACCCCCGGGCAAGGAGCCCGCGCGACTTGTCGCCGGTTTGCGCTTGCGCCATCGCGAACCCCTATCGGCCCGGCAACGGCCGCGCGCCGTCGCCGACGATCGCGAAACCGGCCCAGTAGAACGGGTGCGAGGTGTCCGGGTTGTCCATCAGGCCAAGCTGGGACCGGCGCAGCGCCTCGCCGACTGCTTCGCCGCCGCGCAACGCGTAGGCGGCGCCGACCGGGCTCGCGATGTCGCGGCATAGCATCGTCCACTTGCGGTCGAAGATCGACTGGCGGGCGTCGCCGAGCGTGGAGCCGACGGCCTCGCACACGGCGCCCGAGGTGCCGACTGGAAAGCTGGTGCCGACAAAGGGTGCCGTATCGCGTGCGGCCGCAGGCTGGTGTGCTGCGAAGGTCGCGAGCGATAGTGCCAGGGGCAAAGCGCTCTTCCAGCGGTTCATGTAAACTCCTCGTAGTCCTGCGACCGGCAGTACCTGCAAATATCCTTCAATCGTTCCGCGTGGACTGCCCTCTGCAAGGTGTGACCGAGTTTGGGCGTCATCGCAAGGGACCTTTCCGGTGATTTTTACCACTTTCGCGGCATCCGCAGCCATGCTTCGGATAATATGCCGTCTCGCATGGTGAAGCTTTTACAACTGCTAACGGTCTTGATCGCGTGCCGCCCGGGCGGCAAGAAGGCTGCAAGCCTTGGGAGAGCCAATTTGTCCAATACCCATCCTGTCCCCGCCGAATGGGCGAACCGCGCCTATGTCGATGCTACGGGTTATGCGGAGAAATACCGGCATTCGGTCGAAAATCCCGAAGCTTTCTGGCGCGAGGAAAGCGCCCGGATCGACTGGATCAAACCCTGGACGCAGCTTTCGAATTGCAGCTACGATGAGGCGACATTCGGCATCGAGTGGTTTTCCGACGGCACGCTCAATGTTTCCGCCAACTGCCTTGACCGGCATCTGGCCGACAATGCCGACACCACCGCGATCATCTGGGAAGGCGACGACCCTGCGCAACAGCGCAAGCTGACCTACCGCGAACTGCATGAGGAGGTTTGTCGCTTCGCCAATGCGCTGAAGGCGCTGGGCGCGAAGAAGGGCGATCGCATCACCATCTACATGCCGATGATCCCCGAAGGCGTCATCGCGATGCAGGCCTGCGCACGTATCGGCGCGATCCACTCCGTGGTGTTCGGCGGCTTCTCTCCCGAGGCACTCTCCGGGCGCATCCAGGACTGCGACAGCCGCATCGTCGTGACGGCCGATGCCGGGATGCGCGGCGGGAAGGAGGTTCCGCTGAAGGCCAATGTCGATGCGGCGCTGGGTAGTTGTCCTTCTGTCGAAGCGGTGCTGGTTGTGCGCCACGTCGGCAACGCCATCGCCATGCAGGACGGGCGCGACCACTGGTGGCACGAGAAACGTGATCAGGTGTCCGCCGACTGTCCGCCTGAGGAAATGGGCGCGGAAGACCCGCTGTTCATTCTCTATACCTCGGGTTCGACCGGCAAGCCCAAGGGCGTGCTGCATACCACAGGCGGCTATCTCGTCTGGGCAGCGATGACGCATCACTATGTTTTCGACTACCGGCCCGGAGACATCTTCTGGTGCGCGGCTGACATCGGCTGGGTGACGGGCCACACCTATGTCGCCTATGGGCCGCTCGCCAACGGCGCGACGACGGTGATGTTCGAAGGCGTTCCCAATTATCCCGATCACAGCCGTTTCTGGCAGATCGTCGACCGCCACCAGGTCAACATCTTCTACGGCGCGCCGACGGCGTTGCGCGCGCTGATGCGCGAGGGCGACGAATGGGTGAAGAAGACCTCGCGTTCATCCTTGCGCCTGCTTGGCACCGTCGGCGAGCCGATCAATCCGGAAGCCTGGGAGTCGTACTGGCGAGTGGTCGGCGACGAGC
>CAYPFE010000372.1:0-3643 GCA_964409895.1 uncultured Novosphingobium sp. | reverse complement strand
TGCCCTTATCCCGCCTTACTTGGCCGCGACATCACTGCTGGAATCTTCTTGCCGCGCGGGCGCTACCACCTGCATCCCGTGGTCCTCGAGAATGGCCCGGGCGGTCATCTTGGCCGACATCATCACGCTGGGCGTGCCCGCACCCGGCTGTGCCGAGGCGCCGACCAGGTAGAGGTTCTTCAGGGCTCCGTCGCGATTGTGCGGCCGGAACGGGCCGAGCTGGCCGAACACCGGCTCCAACCCGAAGGCGCTGCCGTGATAGGTACCCAGCTCCGCTTCGAAATCGTCAGGAGCGTAATGGAAGCTGGTGACGATGCGGTCATGGATATCCGGCACAAGCCTGCGTCCGATCTCGTCGAGTATGCGTTTCTCCAGGATCGGACCCGCCTCGTCCCAATCGATCGGCAGCTTGCCGAGATGGGCGACGGGCACAGCCGCCTGGAAGGTGCTCTTTCCGACCGGTGCGACACTGGGATCGGTTACCGTCGGATGATGGAGGAATATCTGCAGGTCCTGGGGCAGCACTCCGTGCTGGTAAATATCGGCGAGCCACTCGCCGTAGCGCGGACCGAACAGCACCATGTGATGCGGAATGCCGGGCCAGGCGCCTTCAAGCCCGAAATGGACGACGAACTGGCTGGGGCTGAAGCGCTTGCGGGCAAGTTTCCCGGTCATCTGACTGCCACGGGGCGTTCCCGACAGAAGCTCGCGATAGGTGTGCATGATGTCGGCATTGCTGGCGAAGGCGTCGAAACGTTCCCGCCAGCCGCTTGCTGTCTCGACCTCGCTGATGCGGTCGCCCAGCGTGTGCAGCCGGATCGCCCGGTCGTCCAGCCGCATCGTCCCCCCAAGCCGTTCGAAATGGCGGGCCATCGCCGATGCGAGGCGGCCCATTCCGCCTTTCACCCACCATACCCCGCCGTCCTTTTCCAGCTTGTGGATCAGCGCATAGATTGCGCTGGTGGTCATCGGGTTGCCGCCGGCGAAGAGCGTCGCGAAGGAAAGCGCCTGACGCAGCTTGGGGTGCTTCACATGGGAGGAGGCAATGCCATGGACAGAGCGCCACGCCTGGTGCCTGGCAAGCTTCGGCAGGGAGGTGATAAGCGGCTTCAGGCCACCCAGCGCCTCGTGCCCGAGGTTGGCGTAGGCTTGCTGGTGGCACGCGGCGCAATAACGCAGGAAATCGTCATAGCCGCCAAGGTCGGCGGGCGCGAGCCGGGCGATCTCGCGCCTGAGTGCTGCCTCGTCGTTGGAATAGTCGAAATTGGTGCCATCCGGCCAGTTGAGCCGGAAGAACGGCATCACCGGCATCAGCTCGACATCGTCCGCCATGTCATGGCCGGAGAGTTGCCAGAGCTGCCTGAGGGCTGCCGGATCGGTGATTGCGGCGGGGCCGGCATCGAAGGTGAAACCTTCGCGTCCTTGGCTGCAGGCCATGCCGCCCGGCCTGTCGCGCGCCTCAACCAGCACGGTCTCGATGCCCGCGGATTGCAGCCTGATAGCCAAGGCAAGACCGCCGATTCCCGCGCCGACGACGCACGCCCGCTTCACGCCGCGCGCTCCGGCGTTGTGCATTCGATGGTGCGCCCGTCCATGCCCCCTGTCTAGGCGCAGAAGCGCGATGCGGCAACTTGGCTTGATCAAGAGTTTCGGGCATGTGACCGGACGATGACATCGGACATATCTGTTGGCCCGGCCCTCCTTGACGACGCCGAAGCGATCGCTGCGATCTATGGCCATTATGTCGAACACGGTACCGCCACCTTCGAGACCGAACCGCCGGGTGTTTCCGAGATGGCGGAGCGGATGCGCAAGGTGCTGGATGGTGGCTATCCCTGGCTGGTCTCACGAGACGAGGGGGGCGAAGTGCTCGGCTATGCCTATGCCGGCCGGTTCCATCCGCGCGAGGGCTACCGCTACACCTGTGAAGTCAGCATTTACGTCCGCAGTGACAGCCATGGGCAGGGGCTTGGCACCGGCCTGCTCGCGGCGCTTATCGAAGAATGCGAGACGCGCGGCTTCCGGCAGGCGATCGCGGTTATCGCCGGGACCGAGCCGGCATCGGTGGTGCTGCATGCCCGCGCAGGCTTCCGGCCCTGCGGCACCCTGCAGAAAGCGGGGCGCAAGCACGGCCAGTGGATCGACGTGTTCTACATGCAGCGCGAGCTGGGCGAGGGCGGGACCGCCCCGCCATCGGAGGAGCCCTGAGTCGTGAGTGAGCAACCCAGCCTGTTGCCGCACCGTTCGGCCATGGCGGCGACACTGCTGGGGGCCGGTGCGATCCTGTTCACCCTGCTGGCGATGGGCCGCCCGCCGATCTGCACCTGCGGCACGGTAAAGTTCTGGCATGGCGTGGTGCAGTCGGCCGAGAACAGCCAGCACATTGCGGACTGGTACAGCTTCAGCCATGTCATCCACGGGCTGCTGTTCTATTTCTTTGCGCACATCCTGTGGCGCCGCTGGCGCTGGTTCGGCGGGCTTCCGGCGCGCTGGGCGCTGCCGATCGCGGTGGCGTTCGAAGGCTTCTGGGAGCTGCTGGAGAATTCGCCGATCATCATCCAGCGCTACCGCGAAGTCACGGTGAGCTTCGGCTACACCGGTGATTCGATCGTCAATTCGATGGGCGATATCGGCTGGATGGTGGTGGGCTTCCTGCTGGCGAACCGCCTACCGGCTTGGGTTAGCCTGCTCATGGCGCTCGCCTTCGAGCTGTTCACGCTGGCCCTGATCCGCGACAACCTGACGCTCAATGTACTGATGATCGTCTGGCCGATGGTCTCGGTGGTCGCCGGGCCGGCGGGTAGCTAATTAGCCCTACTCCGCCGCCTCGGTTTCCAGAGGGCGTCCCGCGTACATCTTGTCGGCCAAGGTTGTGCGCAGCGCGAGGCGCGATTCGAGCGGCGGGTAGCCGTTGGCGGCATGGCAGAACCGGCGGTTGTCCCACAGCACCGCGTCGTTGTCGGACCAGTGGTGGCGGTAGACGAAGCGCGGCTCGGTCAGGTGGCGCACGAGCGTGGCTTCCAGTTCCCTGGTCTCGGCTTCGCTCATGCCGATGAAATGCCTGATGTTCATCGGGCTCAGGAACAGGCATTTGCGGCCCGATTCGGGATGGGTCAGAACTGCGGGGTAGATAACCGGGCTGAGCGCGGAATTGTCCGGCCACTCGACGTCGCGCGGCGGATCGATGCCCTCGGGATATTCCTCGTCGCGCGCCAGCCTTGCGGTCTTCCACCAGTTGGCAGGGCCGGTGTAGTGCGGCGAGCCGTGGCTGACTTCGGCGACATATTCGAGAGATTCGATGCGCTTCTTCACATCCTCCGGCAGTGCGTCGTAGGCGGCTGCGGTATCGGCGAACAGCGTCTCGCCCTCCTGAGTGCGGTTTTCGAGCACCCGCAGCATCGCCCCCTTGCAGATCTCTGGGCGGAACGCGGTGTCGCGGTGCCAGGGGATGCGGCCTACCCGCACGTCGTGTTCGTCATAGACTTGGGCGACGAGCGGCGGCCCGCCGAGCGGGAAGAAGAAGGGATTGTCCGGGTCGCGCAGCTCCTTGAGCGGATGGATCTCGAGCTCACCGAAGGCTTTGCTGATCGCCAGGTGTTGTTCGGCGGTGGTCACGTCGCGGAACAGCAGCACGCCCCATTCG
>CAYPFE010000371.1:0-3646 GCA_964409895.1 uncultured Novosphingobium sp. | reverse complement strand
TGGCAATGGTCGCAGCGAGTCGCGACAGCCAGAACCTCCGGAAATCCGGGATTTGGACAGGGGAGGTTGGCTCGCTCACCATCCAGCCATGACACTGCCTTATCGGCTTGCCAAGACTGCCGATGCAGGCGCGCTCAGAAGCTCACTTTTGCGGTAAACTTGATGTCCCTGCCGGAGATAGGCACGAAGTCCCTTGTAAACGAAGCGGCCCTCCGCCCAACGACATCGAACAGGTTATCGGCAGACAGCAGCAGGGTAAGGGGGCCGCCATCTCCCATCGGGTGCCAATCCGCCGACAGGTTGACGAGAATGAAGCTTGGCACTGGGTTCTCGAATGCAGCGACCCGGCCTTGTGCCCGATTCCATTCGATCTCTGCTCTCAGCCGAAGCGGGCCATTCTGAAGTTCCGCACCACCCCTGAGGCGAAGCGGCGGGATACGGGGAACAGGTCCCATCCCCTTCAGCCTCGCCCGGACATAATCCGCCGAGCCATCGAATGTCAGCTTTCCGCCATCCCAGCGTTTCGCTTCGAGCGAAGCCTGGGCCTCGAAACCAGTGAAGCGCGCAGGAACCTGGCTGTAGCGAAAGACGGGAAATCCTTCCTCTTCGCTATCTGTCGGCAAGGCGGCAATGAACCTTCCAAAACGGGTATGATAACCCGTCAGTGAGAAAGTGACGGCTTCCGTTTCCAGCCGCAGATATGCTTCAAACCCGGTGCTGGCTTCGACGCGAAAACCAGGATCACCGAATTCGAAGGCCTGGGTCGCGACATGCAAGCCGTTGGACAGCAGGTCTTCGGGTGAGGGCGCGCGCGCGCCGCGTATGACATTCGCGCCTATCTCCAGGCCGTCCGAAGGCTTGTAGGACAGGCCAAGGGCGCCGGACCACAGGTTGAAACTTCGTGAGAATGCTACCGGGCGTGAGGTCACTTTGACGTTTTCATAGCGGCCCGCCATTTCGATCTCCAATTGGCCGCTGGCGATCGATTGCAGGGTGAAAATTCCGAAGCGATCGACACTGTTGTCAGGCACGAAGGCCTCGGCGCCACGGATCGAAACCTTTCGGGTAGCCGCCTGCAGGCCGCTCCGGCCGCGCCAGCCTGACCGGTCTGTCTGGATAAGGTCGACGCGCGCTTCGATCCCGTTACCTGCAAACCGTGTCCCTATTTCTCCCCCTTCGAGTTCGACGTGGCGATAGTTACCGTAGGCACCGCGAATTTGGATGCTGTCAAAAGGGGCGCCCAGTTTCAATTCGCCGCGAAGGTCGATGCGGGTCTGTTTCAAGTCGATCGCGACGGATTCTCCGCCATGCTCATCGCCGGCTTCGCCCTCGTGGCCATGTCCCCCGACTGGTCGCAGCGGAACGCCATACTTCGTATCGTAATGCTGCGCCGATATGCCGATATTTCCGCCGGGCACGATATAGGCAAGCCCCGTTCCGAGCGTGTAACTGCGCGCTGCGGAATTGGGGATGCGGCCTGAAAGTGTGGCCAGTTCCTCGAATTCCTCTGCTTCGTCGGCTTCTCCCTCAGCCCGGTGAAACTCAGCCTCGTCCAGCAATTCCTGCCGGATGGGCGTCGAATTAATGAGTCCCCCTGTCCTGAGATCGCCACTGTCGCGCCAGTTCGCATCTAAGCTAAAGGCGAGTTCGGGGCCGAGCGGCGCGGTAATGGCTGCGGCCAGCGAGCTTTCCCTTGCAGCGGATGAGAACGCTGCCACCGTGGTCGCTTCGATCGTGCCGGGCACCGAACGCGGGATTCGCTTGTCTATTGCGTTGACGGCACCACCTATAGCCTGTCCGCCAAACAGCAGCGCCGCCGGGCCCTGGACGATATCGATGTGGTCGACCGTCAGGGCATCGAATACAACGGCATGGTCAGCCGATACCGATGAGGCGTCGACTGAGCCGATGCCATCGGTCAGCACCCTGATTCGGTCTCCGTCGAAGCCCCGCAGTACGGGCCTCGATGCGCCTGGCGCAAATGATGTTGAGGATACGCCAGTTAGACGATTGAGGATTTCCCCAATCTGCCCGTCATTTTGCGCCAGCAGAGCATCGCCTTCCAGGGTCGCCGTGCTCGAGAGTAGTCCGAAGTCGTTTGGCGGGTGACCTGCGACAATGATGGCGCCATCGTGGTGGTCGCCCTTGTGATGGTGACTGTGTTCGTGATCTTGCGGGGATCGGCCTTGCGGTTCCCCGGCGGCTGCATGGACGGCGTTCGAGAGGAGGGATCCTGTTAGCAAGAGAGTGACAAGCCGTAGCATGTGCCAGAGATAGACAGGATGATATAACGTATCAACAATCCGGAGGCACGATTATGAACGATTTGTCCCGCCGGACGAGCAATCTAGCGCGAGCGACGAAGCCTGGGGTTTGGCTGGATCGCGTCGATCAACTTGGTGAACTCATCGAGCCGGATGATTCGCTCGAACTGGAAGCCGGCGCGATCGTCGTGCGACCAGATCAGATGCGCCTCGATCTGACCAACCACAGGCAACCGGATCGTTAACCGCTCGCCGCGACTGAGCGGCGTTTCGCCGATCGTCATGAAGCCTTGAGCCGAGATATTGGCGATCTGCAGATGGATATCGCCATGCTGACGATGCTCTGCGATCAGCTTGTGATCGACGGGGTGCCGCATCGCGCGACGCTTGTCGGTAACGGTGAGTTGGGCGCCTGCGCTCATATCTGCCTGACACTTCCAGTTGACACGAGCAAAGATCATGCATGGAAATGGCAAAAATTCGGTAAACCGGCAAAAACCTGCAGGACAGAGATTGCCGGTTGGGACGCTCAGGCGGGTTTCAGGATACCGTGCTTCTTTTTGCCAAGACTGAGTTTGCGCGTTTCGCCCGGCAAGACCGTGATCAGATGACCGGGATCGAGAATCGCTTCGTCATCGATTCGCACCGCGCCCTCCACGATCTTGCGTTTGGCTTCTCCATTGGACGCGGTGAAGCCGATTTCGGCGCATGCGGTCCCCAGGCGGATTCCTTCTGCTGGTACGGCAAGCGTCGGCAAATCCTCACCGAGACCGCCGCCGGCGAATGTGTCCCGGGCCGTCTGATCGGCGGTGCGGGCGGCTTCATCGCCCCGGCACAGCGCAGTCACTTCGCTGGCGAGGACCGACTTGGCATCGTTGATTTCCGCGCCTTCCAGCGCCTCTAGCCGGGCGATTTCGTCAAGCGGCAGGTCCGTGAACAGGCGCAGGAACCGGCCGACGTCGCGGTCATCGGTGTTGCGCCAGTATTGCCAGAAATCGTAAGCTGGGAGCTGGTCCTCGTTGAGCCACACGGCACCCGCGGCGGTCTTGCCCATCTTGGCTCCATCGGCCGTGGTCAGGAGCGGGGTTGTTACGCCATAGACTTCGGCACCGTCCATCCGGCGGGTGAGTTCGATGCCGTTGATGATGTTGCCCCATTGGTCGGAGCCGCCCATCTGCAGCAGCACACCCATTTCCTTCGCGAGGTAGCGAAAGTCATAGGCCTGCAGGATCATGTAGTTGAATTCGAGGAATGTCATCGGCTGCTCGCGTTCGAGCCGTAGCTTCACCGAATCGAACGTCAGCATCCGGTTGATCGTGAAATGCGTGCCGACTTCCTGCAACAGATCAATGTAGCCGAGCTTGCCGAGCCAGTCGTGGTTG
>CAYPFE010000370.1:0-3650 GCA_964409895.1 uncultured Novosphingobium sp. | reverse complement strand
CTCGCTGCCGGGCAAGATCATCACCAACCTCAGGAAGGCTGGCAAGTCCAACCCGCTGTTCCTGCTGGACGAGATTGACAAGCTCGGCCAGGATTTCCGGGGCGATCCGGCGTCCGCACTGCTCGAAGTGCTCGATCCCGAGCAGAATTTCCGGTTCCAGGATCACTATCTCGAACTGGATTACGACCTGTCGGACGTGATGTTCGTGTGTACCGCGAACAGTCTCAACCTGCCGCAGGCGCTGCTCGACCGCATGGAGATCATCCGGCTCGAGGGCTACACCGAGGACGAGAAGGTCCAGATCGCGGAACGCCATCTCATCCCCAAGCAGATTGAATCGCATGGGCTGAAGGAAGGCGAGTTCACGCTGACCGAGGACGGGCTTCGCGACCTCATCCGCTATTACACCCGCGAAGCGGGCGTGCGCACGCTGGAGCGCGAGATCGCAAGGCTGGCGCGCAAGAGCCTGCGCAAGATCCTTGAGGGTGAGACCAAGTCCGTCACCGTAACGCCCGATAACCTTGGCGACTTCGCCGGCGTGCGCAAGTTCCGCCACGGCGTGTCGGAAGAGGAGCACCAGGTCGGTGCGGTCACCGGGCTCGCCTGGACCGAGGTCGGCGGCGAACTGCTCACCATCGAGAGCGTTACCGTGCCGGGCAAGGGTGCGATCAAGTCGACCGGCAAGCTTGGCGAAGTGATGAGCGAGAGCATCCAGGCGGCCTTCAGTTTCGTCAAGGCGCGCAGCCCGGCCTATGGAATTAAGCCTTCCGTGTTCCAGCGCAAGGATATCCATATCCACCTGCCCGAAGGGGCGGTGCCCAAGGACGGGCCGAGCGCGGGTGTCGGCATGGTCACGTCGATCGTTTCGACGCTGACAGGTATTCCGGTACGCAAGGACATCGCCATGACCGGTGAGGTGACGCTGCGCGGCAGGGTGCTCCCGATCGGCGGGCTCAAGGAAAAGCTGCTGGCGGCTCTGCGGGGCGGCATCAAGATCGTGCTGATCCCCGAAGAGAACCGCAAGGATCTGGCCGAGATTCCAGACAATGTGAAGGAAGGGCTCGAGATCGTGGCGGTCGGCCATGTCGACGAGGTGCTGGCGCGGGCGCTGACCGAACCTCTTGAAGCAATCGAATGGACAGAGGCCGACGAACTCGCCAGCCAGTCGGCTGCGCCGGCGATCGGAGCAGGGGCTCCTTCGACCACGGCGCATTAGGGATCGATCGCTGGCCGCCAGGGCGAAATGCCCTGCGGCGATTCGGGACCAATTTCGTCGTGCTCGGGGCGCGGTTCATGTGGATGCTGCGCTGCACAAACTGAAGTTCTCTCGAAAATGGCGGAAAATCTACGAAAATTGGGGTTTTCAGCCCCATTTGGCTTTGACAGTCGCGCCAAAAATCGCTCAAGTGCCCGTCAGTCCTTGAGACGATTCCAGTCACTTGGTTCCAATCCAGCTCAAAGGGGGGATTCCCGAATGAACAAAAATGATCTCATCAGCGCTGTCGCCGATTCGAGCGGCTTGTCCCGCAGCGATGCAACCAAGGCTGTCGAAGGTGTATTCGACGCCGTGACAGGGGCCCTCAAGGGCGGCGACGAAGTTCGCCTGGTTGGCTTCGGAACCTTCTCCGTCGCCCGCCGCAAGGCCTCGACCGGCCGCAATCCGCGGACCGGCGAAACGATGCAGATCAAGGCGTCCAACCAGCCGAAGTTCAAGGCCGGCAAGGGCCTGAAGGACGCGGTAAACTAAGCGACCGATCCGGAAGCAATCGTCTCATTCCGGCAGGGCCGGAACAAGGCCGCGCATGCTGTGATGCATGCGCGGCTTTTGTTTGTTCTTTACTCCGACAATCGCAGCAAGGCGGTCGGCGGCGCAGGGGTCCCGCTGCTCACGTCCCAATCCAGCCGCTGTCCGACAGGATCGGTCTGCGGACCTTCGTCGGTGTTGTTGGCCAGAATATCGGCATTGGTGCGAAGGGTGAACCTGCCTTTCGTGACGGGTATTTCGCCGCCTTCCGGCATTCCGCCTTCGGAGGCAAGGAACGGCATCATGCCGCCCATCGCCAGCGGACTGGCTGGCTGGCCGAAGCCGGGTGCGTCGATCCGCACCGTCCCGTCCCGCCGCTTGCTGATCTGGACGAACGCATTGGCCATCGGAAAGCCTTCGATTGTCGGGAAGACAAAATCGTGATCGAGCGTGCCGGTGATTGCGAATTCCACGTCGAAGACGCCGTTCCCCTTCGATTCGACTTTGTTCCAGCCGGCCTGGCGTGACAGCTTCTCGGCAAGTTCCCTTCCCGCCTCAGGATCGCTCGGGTCGATCCCACCAAGGAAGGACTTGGCGGATTCGGCCTGCATCCGCTCGCGGCCGGCCCGTTCCTTCTCCCAATCGGATTTCTGAACGGCGAGCTCCGAAGCGCTGCATTCCCGCTCTTCGCCTTCGTCGCCGAAGCAGCTCTTCGCTTCGAATTTCTCGCTGTCCTCTGGCTTCTTCGTTAGCGGCAGAAACACGATCTCTCCGTTGTAGCGAAAGCTGAAATTGCCGGTCCTGCTGAGGTCGAGGTCGGCTGCGAATTTGCCTGGCATGAGCAGGCAAGCGGTCAGGAAGAGCGTCAAAACCGCGGCCGTGAGGATCGTACCAGTGCGGCGGGTGAAGCCGAAAGTCATCAAAAGTCCTTCATACATAGTTACTTATCTAGTTGCGGCAGCATAAAGCGCAATTGTTGCGGCATTACTGACATTCAGGCTTTCCATTTTCTCACCAATCGGAAGCCGGGCTAGAGCGTCGCAATGTTGGACGATGTTGTGCCGCATGCCTTCGCCTTCGGCACCCAGGACAAGCGCGACCGGTCCAGCGGGCAGGGCTTCGGCCAGCGCGGCCTCTGCCTCGCCATCGAGGCCGATCCGCCAGTAACCGGCTTCCGCGACTTCATCGAGCGCGCGTGCCAGATTGACGACCCGCACCCAGGGCACCACTTCCAGGGCGCCGGAGGCCGACTTGGCGAGTGACCCAGATTCAGGCGGCGCATGCCGGTCTTGCGTCAGGATGGCGCAGGCATCGAAGGCCGCCGCAGAGCGGAGGATGGCGCCGACATTGTGCGGGTCTGTGACCTGGTCGAGCACGATCAGCGGGCGCGCCGGATCGCCGTCGAGTACGTCGCCAAGGAAGACATCTTCCAACGAATCGCATTCCAGCACAAGCCCCTGGTGCGGCGCATCGCGGGCAACAAGCCGGGCGAGGTCCTGGACGTCCGCCCATTCCACCGGAAAATCGGGCGGAAGTTCGCCATCCAGCGAAGCGATACCCTCTCGCGTTGCCCATAGCTTGCGGTGTACGCGGTCGGGATTGAGGAGCGCGGCCTCGACGGCATGGCGTCCCCACAGGCGCACGGCGCCTTTGCTGGCACGGCCGGAACCGCGGCCGTTGTTCATCCGCCCGGCACGTCCCCTGAGAGCGCGGTCTTGCCGGGATTTTCCGCCTTTGCT
Source organism: uncultured Novosphingobium sp. (assembly GCA_964409895.1). Classification (GTDB taxonomy): domain Bacteria; phylum Pseudomonadota; class Alphaproteobacteria; order Sphingomonadales; family Sphingomonadaceae; genus Novosphingobium. The sequence goes on along the minus strand of CAYPFE010000370.1, from coordinate 167 downwards.
CATCCTTGTACCTTTTTCAGCCGTGCGATGCGCCGCTCCTGCCAGCCGCCCCATTGACACGCAAGGCTTGCTTCGCCATTAGCCCGCCCACTCGGCTGGATGGTTCGCAATTGCGAGCCAAACCAAGCGGGCTCGTCCCGCTTCCGGCAGACCGGTGTGGACAGGTG
>CAYPFE010000369.1:0-3668 GCA_964409895.1 uncultured Novosphingobium sp. | reverse complement strand
TCACGTCGCGCCACATTCCGGATCGTCTGTTGAACAGCATCGCTTCAAGATAGCCATTTGCCTGGCAAAGCGCCAGAGGTGGCTTAGCCGAAGGGCTGGTAGAGGCTGCGCCCCTCGCGTTTCAGCCAGGCATTGGCGGCGGCCATGTCGCCTTCGAACAAGTCCTGTAGCCGCGCGTGAAAGCCTGGCGAATGATCGAAATGAACAAGATGCGCGACTTCGTGGGCGACCACCGACCGGCGGACAAAGTCCGGCGCCATGACCAGGCGCCAGTTGATCCGGATTGCTCCCGATGGCGAACAGCTGCCCCAGCGCCTGCGCGCACTCGATAGGGAAAGCCTGCCGATGGGCTTCTCCAGCCGTTCACAATACTCTGTGAGGTCAGCGGCGAGCAATGACCGCGCTTCTCTTTCCAGCCAGCGTTTCAGACGCGGGGCAATCGAATCGACCGGCCCGCCAAGGCAAACTGATCCGGCGTCCAGCCGGGGCTTTCGCGTCAGGCTGGGGTCATGAACAATAGTCAAATCCGCGCCACGGAAGCGCAGAGTGCTTCCGTGAGCCAGTGGAACGGTCCGAGGCTGGGCCGCGAGTTGCCCCGTCAGCCAGTCCCGCCGCGATTCGGCGAAGGCGATCGCTTCGGCGGTCCTACCCCATTGGGGGATGGACAGGCGTACTTCGCTCCCGTCGGGTGAAAGGCGAAGCGTCATGCGTCGCGCGCGGGACAGCCGGCGGATGACAAGGGGCAGGCTTGTGTCTCCAAGCTCCAGGACATGCGGCTTGCGCGGGTCAGCCTTCAGCCAGTCGAGCATCGCTCAATCATCCTCGTATGCCGCGATAATGTGATGCTCGAGTGGACCGGCCTCGTTTTCGCTTACGACCTTGCCGATGACCGAATGCCCCGCTGTTTGCACCAGGCTCCGGTCTCCGGAGACAAGGTAATGCCAATCGGGCAGGGGCTTGCCGTCCGCACGCCTGCGGTAGGCACAGGTTTCGGGCAGCCAATCCAGTGAGCCTGCGTTTCGCACCGTCAGGCGCAGACAATCCGGCACGAAGGCGAGGCGGTGGCGATAATCGCTGCAACGCGCAGTTGCCAGGTCGAGCAGCTTGCAGGCGACGTTGGTGCGGAAGATTTCACCTGTGTCCGCGTCTTCGACCTTGTGAAGGCAGCACTGGCCACAGCCGTCGCACAGTGCCTCCCACTGTTCGCGGCTCAAGGCGTCGAGAGGAAGCTCCCAGAAAGGCTCCACGTCCGTCATCGGACCCACTTTTCCAACTCTGCGGCGACTGCGGTTCCGGCCTCCTTCGATGGCCCCTTGTCGACCGGTAGCAGGGCGATGAGCTCGCCCTTGGGACCCATCAGATAGGCAGCACGGCTGTGGTCCATCAGGTAGCCTCCCGCACTTTCCTCGCCCTTGGTGTAATAGGCGGCGAAGGCCTTCGCGGCACCGGCAACTTGCTCGGGAGTGCCGGTGAGGCCGATCAGTCGGGGGTGGAAGGCGGCAGAAAATTCACCCACTGCCTGCGGGGTGTCGCGCTCGGGGTCGATCGAAATGAACAGCGGCTGGACCTTCTTTGCCCGTTCGGGGTGGGCCTGTTCGAAGGTACGGAAACCGAGCATCATCGTCTGGACATCCATCGGGCAGGCATCGGGGCAGAATGTGTAGCCAAAATAGACGATACGGTATTTGCCATTGAAATCCGACCAGCGGACTTCACTGCCGGTCTTGTCGACAAGGGTGAAAGGACCTCCGATCAGCGGCGGTGGTTCGCTGCTGCAGGCGAGCAGGGCAAGCGGCAAAAGCAGGCCGGCGAAAAAGCGCAAAACACACGTCATGGCGCGGCGGTTCATGCTCTGCTAAAGCTTGCCGCGCAAGAAGCCCTGTGGAAGAGATGACAACGGAAGGGGCTGACATGAGCGGAGGAAACAAGGTGCCCAAGACTGCCAAGCTGGGAAAACTGGCATTGAGACATGCTGCGCTGGCATTGGCAGCGGTTACGGCCATGGCTGGCGGGATGGCGCATGCGCAATTTTCCGACGGCTACAAATTTCTTGAAGCGGTCAAGAAGAAGGAAGGCCAGAAGGTAGAGGACGCGGTCAGTGAACCGGGCTCCTACATCATCAACTCGCGGGACGTGGTCAGTGGCGAGACCGCGCTGCATATTGTTACGGCCCGGCGCGATCCGACCTGGCTGCGGTATCTCGTCGCCAAGGGCGCGGACGTCAACGCCAGGGACCGGAAGGGCATTACGCCGCTGCAGCTTGCCGCCAATCTCGGCTGGATCGAGGGTGTTGAAATCCTGGTCTCCCGGAAAGCCAATGCCGACGAGGCCAATGACGCAGGCGAAACTCCGCTGATCTCGGCGGTCCACCAGCGCAATACCACGCTGATGAAGCTGCTGCTGCAAGGCGGAGCCGATCCCGACCGGGCCGACAATTCCGGACGCTCGGCGCGCGACTATGCCATGCTCGATGCCAAGAAGGACATCCTTCTTGAAACGATCAATACCAATGCCAAAAAGAAGGACGAGCAGGCGGCTCGCCCGGTTTACGGACCGTCTTTCTGACAGGCGGCAGGCGTGGATGATCTGACGCTTGAAGAGTTGCGACTCGCGCTGGCACCGGAGATCGCACGGGCTGCGGCCTTCGACGGCTGGAGCAGCGATGCCGTAGCGCAGGCGGCAGCCACACTGGGTGCCGATGCGGATGTTGCGGCCTATGCGTTCAAGGGCGGGCAGATGGACATGATCGCCGCCTGGATCTCACATGTCGATGCGCGAATGACTTCCGAGTTTTTAGGAGGCATGGACAGCGACATGGCGGTGCGTGAACGGATCCGGCGGCTGGTGCTGTTCCGGCTCGAATGCGCGGCAGGTCTCGAAGAATCGCTGCGGCGTGCATTGGCGATAATGGCCATGCCGCAGAATGTGAGCCGTTCGCTGCGGTTGGGCTGGCAAAGCGCGGATCGCATGTGGAGGCTTGCCGGGGATACCGCCACCGATTTCAATCATTACTCCAAAAGGGCAATCCTCTCTGGTGTTTATGCTGCGACGCTGGCGGTGTTCATCGACGACGAAAGCGAGGATAAGGCCGAAACCCGGGCATTCCTCGACCGTCGGATCGATGGCATCATAAGTTTCGAGAAGGTCAAGGCCCGGCTGGTTCCAGCCTCGGGGGAACATTTCAGCATGGCCCGGTTTCTCGGGCGGCTGCGCTATCCGGCCAGATAATCGGCAAAATTTGATTCAGCCCAATGCCCGGTTCGGGGACGCACTCTATTGCGAACCAGTTGCAATATATCATGCGATCTGGCAGCGCGAATTGATGACTCTGGACCTGCTTCCCGTCGGCAAAGGGGCCCGCATCGTTGCGGTCGACTGGTCGCGCCTGGCGAATGGCGAGGCGCGGCGCTTGCAGGCGCTTGGTCTTGAAGAAGGCGCGAAGGTAGAGGTGTCGCACCGCGGTGTGTTCGGGGGACGCGATCCCTTGGCGGTGATGATCGGCCGCATGTCCGTGGCGATCAGGCGTGCTCACGCTGCGGCGGAGCGATCGGGTTGCGCGCTTCGGCGGCGACGAGTTTGTCGTGCTTCTGAATAACATCAAGCATGAATCGGATACCGAGACCGTGGCAAAGAAGATTGGCGATGCGCTGATGGCGCCAATTCATCTT
>CAYPFE010000368.1:0-3673 GCA_964409895.1 uncultured Novosphingobium sp. | reverse complement strand
GGCGGTGTTGCCTTCGGTGTCGCAGAATGTCGGCGCGACGCCGAGCACGCGGATGTTGTGCGGCGCCAGCTCGATCGCCAGCTGCTTGCACATGCCAACGACGCCGTGCTTGGAGCTGACATAGGCGACGACGCCGGGCGCCACGCCCTTGAATCCGGCGGTCGAGGCGACATTGACGATCACCCCGCCGTTGCCCGCCGCGATCATCCGCCGCGCCGCCTCGCGCGAGCCTGCAAACACGCCGCGCAGGTTGATTGCCATCACCTTGTCCCAGACCTCGTCGGTCATCTCGGTGAGGTGGATGTTGGGATAGATCCCGGCGTTGTTGACCCAAACATCAAGACTGCCGAATTCGGAAACGGCCTGGTCGGCGATGGCCGTGATCGAGGCGCTGTCGGCAACATCCAGCCTGGCTGCGATCACCTTGGCGTTGTATGTCCTGGCAAGCTCGCCCGCGACTTCTTGCGCCAGTTCCAGATTGAGATCGCCGATCAGCAGGTCTGCGCCCGCTTCGGCAAGCCTGCGGGCAATGCCGCGTCCCAGCCCCTGCGCGCCGCCGGTGACCACCGCACCTCGTCCCTTGAGCGAGAGCAGGTCTCCCAACGGCACATCGCTTACGTCCTTGATTGCCATGAATTCCTGTCCTGCCTTGTCTGGTTATCCGCTCTTCGCCGGGAACGGCGCGTGTTCTTCGCCCATGTATTCGGCGAGTTTTCGGAAGAAATGCGAGACCGGCAGCTCGGAGATGGGGTTTATCCTCGCACCCCTGAAGCCGCGCGACTTCATGCCCTTCTGCACCTCACCCATATTGCTGAAATCCTGCGCGAGGATCAGCCGCCATTTCTCCTCGGTCGGATCTTCCTCATAGACCCATTCGGTTTCGGGCTCCTCGCCTTCGGGAAAACGTTCGAGCACCATCACCTCGAAGATGCAGCTGTCCGGATCGGTGCCGTTGGGCCGGGCGCGATAGCACAGCGCGGTGGTCAGGCTCGGCAGGACGATGAGGTTGGGGAAGAGGTGCCAGTCGATCCCGCAGACCGCGAGATGCTCGGGTTCGATCTCCGGCCAGATCACACCGCGCGCGGCATCGTCGGCCTTGGCGGACATCAGCAGGTGATGGCCGACCTCTTCCATCGTCGCGCCTTCGGGAAGCTCGTCGACTAGCCGCTTCGACGCCTTGACGAAGGTCTCGGTGGTGGTCGCCTCCAGCGTATCCCACAACATCTGCAAATCGTTGGCGACTGCGATGCGTGGGTCGACATTCGCCTCGCCGCGCGCGTCGGACAGGCCCTTGGCGTGTCGTTCCGCGCCGCGAATGCCTGCCGGGCCGTGCCAGCCGTGCCGTCCTCCGGCTCGGCACCACCAGGCCATCGGCGGATGGCCGCGCGTGAGCTGGGGATGGGAGGTCGAGACGTGATAGCTTTCGTTGAAGGCGCCCAGCGCGGTCTTCCAGTTGCAGGGGAAATAGAGCCACTGGCGCCAGCGGAAGCGCATCTTGTCGAGTTCGAACTTGCCCAGCATTGAGAAGGCGGGCTCGAGATAGGCTTCGAGCGGCTCGGCGTCGGGGTCCATGCAGATCCACACCCAGCCGCCCCAGGTGCCGACACGAACCGACGGCAGCGAAACGTCCACCCCGTCGAGGCTATCGCCGAAATCCTCGCGGTCGAGCACGCGCCGGTTGGTGCCGTCGATATTCCACGACCAGCCGTGAAAGGGGCAGAAGAACTGGTTGGTGTGGCCGCAGCCCTTGGTCAGCCGCCGTCCGCGGTGCTGGCAGACGTTGAAATGGGCTGAGATGCCGGCGTCCCCCTCACCGGTCCGAACGACAATGATCGATTCCTCGAAGATATCGTAAGTGACGAAATCGCCGACCTTCTTCAGTTCCTCGACACGGCAGGCCGCCTGCCACACCTTCGGCCACAGCTTCTCGCCTTCTGCCCGGGCATAGTCAGCCGAAACATAGGGCTCGACCGGCAGCATTACCGGATCGTCGGCCATGCCTGGTTGGGTGATCTGGATTTCGCTCATTGCCCCTCTCCCACAGGCTTTCGTTCTACCCGAGTTTGAAATTCGCCGCAGCCACGCCAACGCCCGGTATCTCCGAGCGCCCGCGATAGAGATGCGAATTCTGGCTGGTCAGCTCGCCGCCTTCCTTGAGTGTGTCGCCACCGTCGGCAGGCACTACGGTGATATAGTAGTCGCGCAGGTCCGCCCCCCCGAATCGCACCTGCGTCACCGAGCCTTCAGGCGTTTCGACGCGCGCCAGCTTCTCGCCGGTGGGCGAGACGCGCTCGAGGAATTGCGAACGGAAGCCGGTGATCCAGACATTGCCCGCCGAATCGAGCGACATGCCGTCGCAATCCTCCTTCTCGATCAGGCGCCGGCTGTTCGACAGCGAGAGATCGCCGGCGACGTCCCAGACCCAGGGGCTGTCGAAGGTGTTGTTGCAGTAAAAGCGCTGGTGACCCGGATCGTAGGCCAGCCCGTTGGTGAAGCGCTGGCTATCCGCGAGCTTGATTGCTTCGCCATCGGCGGTGAGCCGGTAGATTGCCGTCGGGCGCGTGTCCTCGCCGACGATGATCTTCTCGATATCGTTGGTGCCGAAATAGATGCCGCCGGTGCCGTCCGGCCACATCTCGTTGATGCCGTTGATCGGCTTGCCTTCCAACTCGTCGAGCAGCCAGCCCGACTTGCCGCTGTCGGGATCGTTCCACATGATGCCGTGCTCGCCGGTGGAGAGCACCGAGCCGTCGGCATTCATCATCACCCCGCCGGTCCACATGCGGCTTTCGTTGAACGAGCCGACCTTGGTGCCGTCGGGCTTCACCCCGTGGATGCCGCCGGTGATGACGTCGGAATACCAGATCACGTCCCTGGCGAAATCATAAGACAGGCCTTCGAGATAGATTCCCGAGGCAACCTTCTCATATTGGCCGACCGCCAGCTCTCCCATCGCATCCTCCGATTGCTTGTTGTGCGCCGCCGCCGGTGAGTCGACGAAAGGCCGTTGTGCTCGTCAGCATGTTAGCGCGGGCTTGGCCTGTCAAGCTGCCAAGCCTTCGCATTTGCGCTAAGGCAATGGCCTTGCGGTTGACTCGCCGCCGATTCGCTAACAAAGCGACGAACATTGCCGAACTGGGAGAGTTGAGAGATGTCGGACACACCCACCGTAGCCATCGTCACCGGAGCCAGCCGCGGCGCCGGACGCGGCATTGCCATCGCGCTGGGCGCGCATGGCTGCACCGTCTATGTCACCGGCCGCACGCTCAATCCGGGCGACCACAACCTTGGCGGCACCATCGCCGAAACCGCAGCTGCTGTCACCGCGGCCGGCGGCAAGGGCATCGCCGTCAAATGCGACAGCGGCAACGACGACGAGGTCAAGGCGCTGTTCGACCGGGTGATGGAAGAGCAGGGCCGCGTCGACATCCTCGTCAACAATGCCGCGGCGATTTACGACGAACTGAACCTGCCTGGAAACTTCTGGGAAAAGCCGCTGAAGCTCGGCGATCTCATCAATGTCGGCGTGCGGAGCGGCTATGTCGCCTCGTGGCTGGCAGCGCCAATCATGGTCAAGCAGAACCGCGGGCTGATCGTCTTCACCTCTTCCCCGGGTGCGGTGCATTACACCTTCGGCCCCGCCTATGGCGCGCACAAATGCGGCATGGACAAG
>CAYPFE010000367.1:0-3685 GCA_964409895.1 uncultured Novosphingobium sp. | reverse complement strand
AACCCTATTAGAGAAACCCAATATCACTGGCCCAGCCTCAGGGGGCTAGACAGGTAGTTGGCACAAGATTGGAAATGAATGCCCAGACAACCTGGACGACGCCCAGAAACAGTTCGGCTCCGGCGGCATAAAGGATTGCATTTACGAATTTCAATTGAAAATCAGGAATTATGGAAACACCCCGATATCATTGTCCGGAGATGAGCTGAAATTATTGAAATTATGCTCCAATACGCCAGTGCGTCCATGGAAGCCTTTGCAAAACATCCGCCTGATAGAAATAATAGAGAATGCCTCGGAGCGCAAAGAAGTGGTCATTGTAGAGTCCATGATGGACAACGCACTTCAATTCAGGAAATTAGAGTTGCTGTTCCCCTATCTTAGCTCTGAGAGGATAAATGTTAAGGTGAAATCGCCCCTTGCCGATATGGGTGGCGTGACGCTGTATGCGATTGATCCGTTATTTGTGTTTCAAGAACACAACAAGGCCTTGCGCGACGCGTGTGTGAACTAGGGCGGCATCGGATCAGGCCCGGCTTGCTGGCTGGTCATTGCGCTCCTAGGGTCGCGCTTGCACCATATTCGCAATAGAGGGGTCGCGTGCAGCTCTCCGATTTCCAGGCCAGTAGCAATCTCGTTTCGCTGTTCCTCGCGCGCGCCGACGAGCTCGGCGACAAGCCGATGCTGTGGGCCAAGCGCGACGGCGACTGGCAGCCGGTCACCTGGGCGCAGGCGGCGAACCAGGTCTGCCTGATCGCCGAGAACCTGCTGAAGCTGGGCCTGGGCTCGGGCGACAGGGTGGTACTGGTTTCAGAGAACCGGCCGGAATGGTGCATGGCCGACCTTGCGATCATGGCGGCGGGGTGCATCACGGTTCCGACCTACACGACCAACACCACGCGCGACCATATCCATATCCTCGAGAATTCCGGGGCGAAGGCGGCGATCGTTTCGAACGCCAAACTTGCGAAGATGTTGGTGCCCGCGATCGCCCAGACCGACTTCTGCAAGACGCTGGTGACGATCGATCCGGTGAAACACGACCAGGAGGGCAATTTCGACTGGTATTCGTGGGATTCGCTGTTCGAAGGCGATGCCGATCATGCACGTGAGGCCGTTGACACGCGCGCAGCCGGTTTCGGGCGCGGAGACCTCGCCTGCATCATCTACACCAGCGGCACCGGCGGTGCCCCGCGCGGAGTGCGCCAGCATCACGGCATGCTGCTCCACAATATCGAAGGTTGCGCACATATTATCGTCGATGATTTCGGCTGGGCCGACGAGGTGTTCCTGTCCTTCCTGCCGCTGTCCCACGCCTTCGAGCACACCGGCGGCCAACTGCTGCCGATCGGGCTGGGGGGCCAGATCTACTACGCCGAGGGCCTGGAGAAGCTCGCCGGCAATATCGAGGAAGTGAAGCCGACCATCATGGTGGTCGTCCCGCGCCTGTTCGAACTGCTGCGCTCGCGGATCATGAAGCAGGTGGAAAAGCAGGGCAAATTCGCTACAAGGCTGATGGACTGGGCGCTGGCGATAGGCGAACGCAAGGCCGCCGGACGCCGCAAGCTTCTGGATTTCCCCAAGAGCGCTCTCCTCGAACGCACTCTGCGCCCGAAAATCCGGCAGCGTTTCGGCGGCAGGATCAAGGCGCTGGTCTCGGGCGGCGCGCCGCTCAATCCGGAGATCGGCATCTTCTTCGACGCGCTCGGCCTCACCATGCTGCAGGGCTATGGCCAAACCGAAGCGGGGCCGGTGATCAGCTGCAACCGGCCTAGTGCGGGCATCGCGATGAACACGGTGGGCCCGCCGGTCCACGGCGCGGAGGTGCGGATTGCACAGGACGGCGAAATCCTCGCGCGCGGCGAAATGGTGACGCATGGCTATTGGCAGAACGATGCCGCCACCGCCGCCGCCATCGTCGACGGCTGGCTGCATACCGGCGACATCGGCCATATCGACGAGAAGGGCCGGATCGTCATCACCGACCGCAAGAAGGACATGATCGTCAACGACAAGGGCGACAATGTCTCACCCCAGAAGATCGAAAGCATGCTGACGGTCCAGCCGGAAATCAGCCAGGCGATGGTCGCAGGCGACAGGCGACCCTATATCGTCGCGCTGATCGTCCCCGATGCCGAATGGGCGGTCGAATGGGCGCAGGCCGAAGACGAGAAGTTCGACATCGATGAACTGCAGGGCCTGCCCGCCTTCCGCAACGCCGTGCGCGCCGCCATCGACCGGGTCAACGACGACCTCTCGGTGATCGAAAAGGTGCGGCAATTTGCCTTTGCCGATGAACCCTTTGCCATCGACAACGAGGAAATGACGCCGAGCCTCAAGATCCGCCGCCACAAGCTGAAGGAGCGCTACGGCGAGCGGCTGGACGCGCTCTACAAGGGTTGAGCAAGGTTCGGATGGCAGAAGAATTCCGATAGCCCTGAGCCTGTCGAAGGGCTGATTTCTTATTCAAGCGGCTGCGTGCGATACATGAATATAAGGGCAGTGCTTCGACAAGCTCAGCACAGACGGCATTTTCCTTGATATTCCAGCCCCGGGCCTAAACCGCGTCAGCCACCTCGGCTCTCAGCGCCTTGCGGTCGAGCTTACCGATCATCGTCTTGGGCAGGCTGTCACGAATCACCACCTGGTCGACCCGTTCGTGGTTGCCCATGCGCTCATTCAGCCAGTCGCGAAGCTCTTCCTCGCCGGCCGTCACGTCCGGCTGCAAGGTGACGAAGGCGCGAGGGCTCTCGCCCCGGTATTCGTCGGCCACGCCGATCACCAGCGCTTCCTTGACCGCGGGATGTTCCACCAGCACCGCTTCGACCTGGCTCGGGAACACCTTGAACCCGCCAACCGCGATCATGTCCTTCATGCGGTCGACGATGCGGACGTAGCCCTCCTCGTCGATCGTCGCGACATCGCCGGTGCGCAGCCAGCGCTCCCCACTGATTTCCGCAAAGGCGTTGGCTGCGGCATCGGGGCGGTTCCAGTAGCCGCGCATCACCTGCGGGCCTCGAATCGCGAGTTCACCAGGTTCACCGGCGGGCGCGTCCCTCGTCGCATCCTCCTTGTCGAGCAGGCGCAGGTCGGTGCCGGGGAAGGGATGGCCGATAGTGCCGGTGCGGTCGTCGCCGTCGAAAGGATTGGTCGACACAACACCTGATGTTTCGGTGAGGCCATAGCCCTCGACCAGCCGGGCTCCGGTGGCCGCTTCGAACCGCTGCTTGGCCGGCAACGGCAGCGGCGCACCGCCCGAAATGCAGATCTGGAGGCTCGAGAAATCGGTCGTTGCGATATCGGGATGGTCGAGCAGCGCCTGGTACATCGTCGGCACGCCCGGCATCGAAGTCGCCTTCACGCGCTCGAGCGTCTGCAGGCACTGGTCCGCCCGGAAGCGAGGCAGCATGGCGATGCAGCCGCCGTTGAGCACGGTGCGGTTGATGACGGTTGCGTTGGCGAAGACATGGAAGAACGGCAGCACGCCGACGATGACGTCGCGCTCCAGCTTGTGGGGGTCGATCGCCTCGATCTGGCGGGCGTTGGCCGAGAGGTTCTGGTGGGTTAGCATCGCACCTTTGGGCGTGCCGGTGGTGCCACCGGTATACTGCAACATCGCCAGATCCTCGAGCGGATCGATTGCGACGGGATCGGGATCGCCGTCCCGCAGGAAGTCGCCCCACTC
>CAYPFE010000366.1:0-3720 GCA_964409895.1 uncultured Novosphingobium sp. | reverse complement strand
GTGATCCGGAGTTCGTGGTGATCGGTGCTGAACGCATGGGCCACCTTGCGTGCGGCCCAGAGCTCCGAATATTCCTTTTCATCGAAACCGATGGAAAAGGTCCTGATTGCCTGACCCGTCTCGCGCGCCATGATCGCGACGATCGACGAGGAATCGATGCCGCCGGAGAGGAATGCGCCTAGCGGCACATCCGAACGAAGCCGCAGCCGCACCGCTTCCGTCAGCTCTTCCCTGAACCTGTCGACGGTGGCATCCGACATGGCCAGCCGGTCGGCGGGTCTGGCCTGGAGCGGCGGCGCGTAATAGCGTTCGATCCGTAGTTCGCCGTTGGTCCAGCGGCCATAATGACCGGGCGGCAACGCCTTGACCGATTGTGCAAGGGTTCCCGAACCTGGCACATATTTGTAGATCAGATATTGCGCGATCGCCGAAGGGTCGACAGCCGGATCGAAATCGGGATGCGCGGCAAGGGCGGCGAACTCGGAACCGAATACCAGCTGCGTGCCGTTGCGGAAATACATCAGGGGTTTCTTGCCGAAGGGATCGCGGGCAAGGAACAACTCCTGTTCGGCAGCGTCCCAGATGGCGAAGGCGAACATGCCGCGCAACCGCTCAAGACATGCCGCACCCCATTGAGCATAGGCGATCAGCAGCACTTCGCTATCGGACTGCGTCCGGAATCGCCAACCAAGCTGCCTGAGTTCTTCGCGAAGCTCGACGTAATTATAGATTTCGCCATTGTATAGCAGGGTAAAGCGACCGTCCTGCGAATGCATCGGCTGATCGCCGGTGACCAGGTCGACAATGGCGAGGCGCAGATGGCCAAGCGCGATAGTGTGGCTGTCCGCGCGATTGCGGACGAGGAACTGGCCATCGCCATCGGGACCACGGTGGCGGATGGCGTCCATCATGCGGGACAGTACGGGGCGCATCCAATCAGGCGACTGTTCGCCGATCACGCCTGCTATGCCGCACATTCTGGCTTGCCCTCGCTGTAATATGCGCCCCAATAACGGAGAAAGCATGCGCGATCAATTTGTTGCGCGGCCGGCCGGCTCCGAGATTTTATGCTGAATGGGGAAGTGCGCTGTGCTAGGGATCGCCGCGCGATGCAGGCTTCCGTAATAATTACGACCTTCAGGCGGCTGCACATGCTGGAAGAATTGCTGGAAGCGCTGGCCCCGCAACTCTCCGCTCGGCCCGTCGAGGCGATCCTCGTCGACAATTGTCCCGATGCGAGCGCGAGAGCCATGGCGAGCGCCTTTGCGCCGCTGGTGCGCTATGTCCACGAACCGAGCACCGGAGTGGTTCATGCCCGCAATCGCGGCGTGCGCGAGGCCGGGGGTGAGTATCTGATTTTCCTCGACGACGATGAGGTGCCCGCGGCTGGCTGGCTCAATGCCTTCCTTGGCTAGGCCGACGGTGTTACCGACCTGAGCTTCGGGCGGATCGAACCGCGCTTGATCGGATCATGCCCGGCCGGCTTGATCTCGCAGGTCCGCCGCCTTTTCAGCAGGCAGTTCGAAGGTCCGACAGGCACCGATATCACTCCTTACTGGGCCTATCTGGGAACCGGCAACGCCATGTTTCGAATGGCGAGCGTCTTGACCGGGCCCGACCCGTTCGACCCGCGTTTCAATGAAAGTGGCGGAGAGGATGTCTGGCTTATCAAAGGCCACGTCAGACAGGGCAAGCGCCTCCTATGGAACCAGGAGGCCTTGGTCGAAGAACTTGTGCCGGCCGAGCGGATGACACTTGGCTACCTCAAATCCCGCAAATTCGATCATGGACGGCTACGCTGCGTCTTCATGCATGGCGACGGCGGCATCGCGGGCAAGGCAAGGGCCGCAGTCTGGATGGGCGCAGGCCTGATCCAGTTCTGCGCTTTTGCTCCCGCTGCGATGCTGTCGCGCGTTATCGCCACCGGACGGGTGGCGGATTTCGAATGCCGCGCTGCCGGGGGGCTGGGCAAGCTACTGTGGTGGCGGCTTGCCAAGCGATAACAAGCAATCGACGCAGGGCAACAACCTCATTCTTGAATGAAATTTATTATGCGGGGCTAGCGCTGCCGCGCCTGCCGCCCAGCGTCAGCAGCGAGGCGGCGCCTATCAGCACGGCGGTGCCAACGATAACCAGGTAAAGGTCGAACCCGCCGGTGCGGGCCATGGTTAAGCTCAGGATCGCGGCGCCGGCGGCGGTCGAAAACGACATGGCTGCGGTCAACAGGCCCAGCACCGAGCTGTAGATGTCGACCGGGAAGTGGCGGGCGACGAGGTAGGCGACGATGTCGCCCTCCGCGCCGAATGCGAAGCCAAGGCTGAACACCGCTGCCGTCAGCACTGCGGGCGAATCGTAACTCGACGCGATGACGAACAGGCCAAGGCTCGGCAGGCCCAGCGTAATGAAGGAGACGATGTGCGAGCGGAAGCGGTCGAGCGCCACGCCGGTGATGAAGCGGCCCGCCAGCATGCCGGCAGACAGCGTGCTCAGCATCACCGCCGCGCCCGGCCCGCTTATGCCGTTCTCGAGCAGGAGCATCTTGAGCTGCACGAGGTAGATCGTCGCCGGCAGGTTGCACAACAACATGGCGATCAGCAGGATCCAGAAGGGAAAACTGCGGAAAATTACCGGGTAATCCTCGCGAGCGCGGCGCTTTGGCGGGGCTTTTGCGGGCTCGTCCCCTTTCTTGCCCCCCGACGGGATGAGTAGGAAGGTGATGAGGCCTGCGACCGCTGCGAACAGCGCCATCGCCTGGTAGCTTTCGCGCCAGCCGTGGGTCTCGACATAGGTATTGAGGATCGGTGCCAGGATGATGCCGGTCACCGCCGGTCCCGAGGCGACAATGGCCAGCGCTAGCCCCCTCGCGCCCTTGATGTATTGTACCGCAAGGCGCGTGTAGACTGTCGCCGTGGTGGTGACGCAAACGAAGCTCTGGAAGCCGAAGATCGCGAGATAGTGCCACAATTCGCCGCTCATCAGCGAGTAGGCGAGGTAGACCAAAGGCACTGTCACCTGCCCGATCAGTGCGGTCATCTTCACCCCGATCATGTCCGCCAGCCGCCCGATGAAGGGAAAGGCGAAGGAGGTGATCAGCGACAGGCTGCCAACCAGGGCAAAATCCGCCTTCGACCAGCCGGTATCGGCGACGAGCGTGGGCGCGATGGTGCTGGTGATGACGCCGACGATCGACATGCCGCTGCCCATGCCGATTGTCGCGGCAAGCAACGGGCGCCAATTCGCAAGCAGTTCGGCCAGGTAGCCCGGCGCGGTTTCTTCCTGGCTCATGGCGTGCCCCATAGGGGGGCGTGAAGGTTCTGTCAGCCTATTTCGCGCCCAACTGCGGTAAGCGGCCTTGGGCCATCATTCGCTCGGGCGGACCTGGCCTTGCATTGTCAGGCTGGCGACGCGGCATTGTCCCGAAACGGGAAGGGTCTGACGAGCCGCTGGCTGAAACGTAAACGAAACCTTAATCGCCGCGCCATGAACACGAAACGACGCTCCCTCGTCCTGGTTGACGAATCCGCCCGGCACCCGTTCCGCCAAAACCTTCCGCCGCATATCCGCAAGCAGGATGCCTCTGTCAGCCGCGACTGGAGCTGGCTGCGCAGCAGTCTTGCCGACTGGCGGGGCTTTATCGCTGCCTACTGCGCGGTGTTCGTGGTGGTCTCGATCTTCATAGCCTGACGGTCAATGGGCCTCATGCGGTCGCGGTATCGCGTT
>CAYPFE010000365.1:0-3720 GCA_964409895.1 uncultured Novosphingobium sp. | reverse complement strand
ATCATGAAGGAGCCAGACTCTACCTCTGACCGGTAACAATCAGGGGAGCACGTCAATCTCTATGCCGTCTTCCTGGGATCCGACCCCCGCTCGATGACCGGGCTGATCGAAAACTGCTATTGCCCTGCAAGCTTCTTGGCCGATCTGGCCCGGGCGACCCAATGCCGCCGGATGGTGCTCTATTCCGAAGGCGGTGGCGAATGGTTTCCCGATCACACCAATTTCCTGCGCACGGACGATGACAATACCTTCCTTGGCGAGGATCACCTGTGGGATAGCCTTGGGACTATCGAAGCGGCAGTGCCGGTCCCGCTACACTTTTCCATGCCGCATGATTGCATCCGTCTGGATGCGGACGGTATCCGTTTCATCGAAGGCCCGGCGCGGGATTGAACGGGGTCACATGCCTGTCCCAGTATCGCCGGTGTGACAACGCAGCAGACGGGTTGCAGCGCTGTCGAGAAAATGGCTCTCGTCTTCCTTGAAAATCTTAAGTGTCTCCGGATCCGCCATGATCCACATCGCTTCCTCGAACGCGGCTTCGTCGCGCATCACCCATTCAGCGATGCAGTCGTAGTCCGTCACGCTCGATAGCGGCGTGCCAAAAGAGGCTCCAGCTTCTTTCGCCGCGTCGTAGTTGCGGTGATAGCCTAGCATAAGGTGCCCGACATATTTCTTACCGAGTTCGGCGTGGCTGTTCTCGTAATGCTCCCGGAACTGCTCGTGCGTAACACCCGGCTTGCGTTTCAAGAGCCACATCACCTTGTACATATCCGTCTCCCGTTAAGTGATCCAACCGCGAGAAAGCTATGCGCTTGCAGGCGGGCTGTCGAGAGCCGCTTGAGACTGCTCAGCGCGCAGGCGGTGTCGCGTCTTCGGGAACCTTGTCCACCATCATATCGGCTGTTGCGACATGTGCGAGGTTACGCGCCTCGACATGGACATCGTCGCCGCTGATCGTGATGTCGTTGAAGCTCGGAGGGGTCGAACGGACGCGCTGCGAAAGCGTACCCGCGCCGATCATCCGCAAGGCGCCGCCCGGTGTCTCGGCCACGAGATCGAAGGGATCGTGGATATGGCCCGACAGCACCGCCATCACGCCACGCGCCGCCAGCGCTTCCATCGCCTGGGCACCGCGGCGGGTGAGTAGCCTTCCATCCTCTCCCCGTTCGGGCAGCGGATGATGTGCTGCGACGATAACGCGCGTCCCTTGCGGCAGAGCATCGATCGCGTCGAGTGTCTCCCCCAATGCTCTCGGCATGATCCAGCCATCGACCCACGGCCAGCGCGGCTGCACCCGGACCGTGGTGCGCAGCGACATGATTGCTAGGCCCGGCAGGTCGATTTCCCGCTCGATCAGGCCCTTGATGCCATGAAACCGGCGATAGGGATTGGTAAAACGCTCGAACAGGTTGAAATAGGGCAGGTCATGATTGCCGACCTCGACGGTGACCGACACGCCGAGACCGGAAATCCACTGCACTGCCGCTTCATATTCCTCGTGTCGCGCGCGCATCGTGAGGTCGCCGGTTATCGCCACCGCATCGGGTCGCTCCGTCTCGATGCAGTGCCGCACCCATTCGAGTGCCGCAGCATCTTCCATCCCGAAATGAATGTCGCTGATGTGGAACAGCCTGATCGCGTCGCCGGTCAATGTATTACATCCTGCCCGAGAGGATCACCCAGGCGGCGAAACCGTTGACCACGCTGTAGGCAACATAGGCCCAGGCCCAGCCGGCGGCCCCCGATTGCACCATCAACATGGCGCCAACCAGCATGAAGAATTCGACGAACAGGCTGAAACGTCCGCCGAAAATGTCGAACCAGGGCATCTGGCGCAGCATCGGGTGCCCGCTTTCGAGCACTGCCTTGTGCATCGCGAAGTTGGCGATACCGAGAAGGAAGAGAATCGCGATTCCCATGAGTTCGCGACAATGTAGGCCCAATATGCCGAAACGCCAGCATGCTCAGCCCGGCTGGAGCAGCCCTTCCTTCGCGATCTTATCCTTCCAGTGGAGCGGCGCCAGCGTGTGGACATTGTTGCCCTCGCTATCGACCGCCACCGTCACCGGCATATCCTCGACGGTGAATTCGTAGATCGCTTCCATGCCGAGGTCCTCGAACGCCAGCACCTTCGATTCGCGGATCGCCCGGGCAACAAGATAGGCCGCGCCGCCAACGGCCATCAGATAGGCAACCTTGTGATCGGCGATGATCTGCGTCGCGCCCTGCCCGCGTTCGGCCTTGCCGATCATGCACAACAGACCGAGCTCGCACATCATGTCGGTGAACTTGTCCATGCGGGTGGCGGTGGTAGGGCCAGCCGGCCCCACAACCTCGCCCATCACCGGATCGACCGGGCCGACATAGTAGATCGCCCGGCCCTTGAAATCGACCGGCAGTTCCTCGCCCCTGGCCAGCATGTCCTGGATCCGCTTGTGGGCTGCGTCGCGACCGGTGAGCATCTTGCCGTTCAGCAGCAGGCGGTCGCCCTGCTTCCAGCTGCGGACTTCTTCCGGCGTGAGATTGTCGAGATCGACGCGGCGCGCGGCCTTGTCCGGCTTCCAGTCGACCTGCGGCCACTCGTCGAGCTTGGGGGTTTCAAGGAAGCTCGGGCCGGTACCATCGAGCGTGAAGTGCGCATGGCGGGTGGCAGCGCAATTCGGAATCATCGCAACCGGCTTGCCGGCAGCGTGGCACGGCCAATCCATGATCTTGACGTCGAGAATGGTCGACAGCCCGCCCAGGCCCTGCGCGCCGATTCCGAGTTCATTGACCTTGTCGAAAATCTCGATGCGCAGCTTTTCGATATCATTCTGCGGCCCGCGCGCCTTGAGCTGGCCCATGTCGATCGGATCCATCAGGCTCTGCTTGGCGAGCTTCATGCAATGCTCGGCGGTGCCGCCGATGCCGATGCCGAGCATTCCCGGCGGGCACCAGCCCGCACCCATCTGCGGCAGCATTTCGAGCACCCAATCGACGATATTGTCGCTGGGGTTCATCATCTTGAACTTGGACTTGTTTTCCGAACCGCCGCCCTTGGCGGCCACGTCGACCGAAACCTTGCCACCGGGCACCATCTCGACCGACAGCACGCAGGGCGTGTTGTCCTTCGTGTTGCGCCGCGTGAACGCCGGGTCGGCGAGGATCGACGCCCGCAACTTGTTCTCAGGGTGGTTGTATGCCTGGCGCACACCCTCATCGACGACATCCTGCAGGGAGCGCTCCGATTCCAGACGGCAGTCCTGGCCCCACTCGACGAAGACGTTGACGATGCCGGTGTCTTGGCAGATCGGGCGGTGGCCTTCCGCGCACATCCGGCTGTTCGTCAGGATTTGCGCGATAGCGTCCTTGGCCGCCGGGTTCGCTTCGGCCTCATAGGCTTCGCCGAGCGCGCGGATGTAATCCATCGGGTGATAGTAGCTGATATACTGCAGCGCGTCGGCCACGCTGTCGATCAGGTCCTGTTCGCGAATTGTCACCATGCCGGCCATGTGGCTGTGCTCCTTCAGGGATAGCCGGTTCAATAAGCACGTGAATGCTGCGGCGTCAAAGCGCTTGGCGTGTGCTCACGCTTCGCCTAGAAGGCCCCCGATCCGCACCACGCGCCCTGTATGCGGAATACATGAGGGATTGAAAGCGATGACTATCAGCGAGGGCCAGTCCGCACCGGCAACGGATGCTGCCCGCCGCGCCATGATCGACAGCCAGCTGCGGACC
>CAYPFE010000364.1:2107-3725 GCA_964409895.1 uncultured Novosphingobium sp. | reverse complement strand
GGCGCGGACAAGGTCGACCGCGCTGAAGCGGGAGGTGAGGTCGTCTGTCACCGCCACGGCAAACGCCGCCTTGCCCTCGTTTACCGCGCAGATCGCGGCTATGCCGGTGCCGAGCCGCTGCTTTTCCTGATCGAGCAGCCCGCGCAACTCCTTGGGATCGAGTCCGTCCAGTGCCTGGCCGGAGAACTTGACGCCGCCGACCTCTTCGTCAGCCAGTCCGGCCGCAGCCCCGCCACCGCCAAGCGCCAGTGCTTTCTTCGCCTTGGCCAGCTCCTTCTCAAGCTTGCGGCGTTCGTCAACAAGTGCCTCAACGCGGGCCTCGACTTCGTCCGGCGCGGCCTTGAGCGTGGCTGCGACCGACTTCAGCGCGTCTTCACGGCCAACCAACCAGCGTCTAGCCTCTTCACCAGTCAGCGCCTCGATGCGGCGCACGCCTGAGGAAACCGCACTTTCCGATACGATCCGCATCACGCCGATGTCGCCCGTGGCGCGGACATGGGTGCCGCCGCACAGTTCGACCGAATAAGAGCGCCCGCCCTCGCCTGCGCGGCCCATCGACAGCACGCGGACCTCGTCGCCGTATTTCTCGCCGAACAGTGCCATGGCGCCTGCCTCGATGGCGTCGTCGGGGCTCATCAGACGCGTGGTGACGGCTTCGTTGCCGCGAATTTCGGCATTCACCTGTACCTCGATGGCAGCGATATCCTCGTAGCTCAGCGCCTTGGGATGCGAGAAGTCGAAGCGCAGCCGGTCGGCAGCCACCAGCGAGCCCTTTTGCGTGACATGCTCACCCAGACGGTTGCGCAGCGCCGCATGCAGCAAATGCGTCGCCGAGTGATTGGAGCGGATCGCATCGCGGCGGGTCCGGTCGACCTCGAGATGGACGGTATCGCCCACCCGGATCGTGCCGCTCGCAAGTTTGCCGTGATGCGCATGCAGTCTACCCAGCGGCTTGGCGGTATCGGAAACCTCGATTTCGAGCCCACCTGCACCGGTTATTCGGCCGGCATCGCCGACCTGGCCGCCGCTTTCTCCATAGAAGGGGGTCTGGTTGGCAAGCACCACCACCTCATCGCCGGTGCCGGCGCTGTCTACTTCCGCACCGTCGCGCACGATCGCCACCACCGTGCCCTCGCCCGATGTCGAGGCATAGCCGGTAAACTCGCTCGCGCCCTCGCGTTCTGCGATGTCGAACCAGACTTCGCTGTCCGCCGCCTCGCCCGAACCCCTCCATGCCGCGCGCGCAGCCGCCTTCTGGCGTGCCATCGCCGCATCAAAGCCCTCACGATCGACGCCGATCCCGCGCGCGCGCAGCGCGTCCTCGGTGAGGTCGTAGGGAAAGCCGTAGGTATCGTAGAGCCGGAAGGCCGTCTCACCCGGCAGGCTGTCGCCCTCGCCCATTTCCGAGGTCGCTTCATCGAGCAGCTTCAGGCCCTTGTCGAGGGTGCGCCTGAACTGCACTTCCTCGCGCTCCAGCGTCTCCTCGACGAGCGGCTGGGCGCGGGTGAGTTCGGGATAGGCCTGTCCCATCTCGGCGACCAGCGCGGGCACCAGCCGGTGCATCAGCGGTTCGCTCGCACCCAGCAGATGCGCATGGCGCATCGCCCGGCGCATGATC
>CAYPFE010000364.1:0-2097 GCA_964409895.1 uncultured Novosphingobium sp. | reverse complement strand
CACATAGCCCCGGCCCTCGTTCGACGGCAGCACGCCGTCGGCCAGCAGGAAACTGGTCGAGCGCAGATGGTCGGCGATGACGCGATGGCTCGCCCGATTCTCGCCCTCGGCCTTGACGCCGGTGAGCGCTTCGGACGCCTCGATCAGCGCGCGGAAGGTATCGGTGTCGTAATTGTCGTGCTCGCCCTGCATCACAGCGGCGATTCGTTCGAGCCCCATGCCGGTGTCGATCGACGGCCTCGGCAACTCGATGCGCTCGCCAGAAGCCTGCTGCTCATACTGCATGAACACCAGGTTCCAGATCTCGATGAAGCGGTCCCCATCCTCGTCGGGGCTGCCCGGAGGGCCGCCCGCTATGTGCTCGCCGTGGTCGTAGAAGATTTCCGAACACGGGCCGCAAGGTCCGGTGTCGCCCATCGACCAGAAATTGTCCGAGGTGGCGATGCGGATGATGCGGTCTTCCGGCAATCCGGCGATGCGCCGCCAAAGATCGAAGGCCTCGTCGTCGGTGTGATAGACCGTCGCCGTCAGCCGGTCTGCCGGCAGCCCCCATTCCTTTGTCAGCAGCGTCCAGGCATGGGTGATCGCCGCTTCCTTGAAATAGTCGCCGAACGAGAAATTCCCGAGCATTTCGAAGAAGGTATGGTGACGCGCGGTGTAGCCGACATTATCGAGATCGTTGTGCTTGCCTCCCGCACGCACGCATTTCTGCGAGGACGCCGCGCGGGGCACATCGCGCTTCTCGAGCCCCGTGAAGACGTTTTTGAACGGCACCATCCCGGCGTTGACGAACATCAGCGTCGGATCGTTGTACGGCACCAGTGGCGCCGACGGCACGGCTTCATGGCCATTGGCGGCAAAATAGTCGAGAAAGGACCGGCGGATATCGTTCGTCGAACTCATAGGCGCGCCGATAGGACACGCACGCCCACCCGGCAAGCCGCATTGCGCCGCCGCCGCCGGAGCAGCCCTGTCCCGCGCGCGGACGGTGCCGCAGATTCACCTTGCAACTTGCGCCTGTCTGGCAGACGATGCGGCAAAACCTGGCGCGTCGCGCGTCGATCGGTTTCGGGCTGTTCTCGCCCACGGCGCGCCTTCGAAAGAAGAGGAGGCGTGAATGGCGAGCACACAATCGAAAGGAACCGCATCAAGCGATAGAGCAACCCGTGCCGTTGCCTTGGTGGGGCCGGCGGGCACGGGGAAGACAAGCCTCGCGGAAGCGCTGCTGTTCGCCGCGGGACGATCGGCAGGAAAGGCACTGTCGAGGGAGAAAACACCGTCGGCGACGCCAGCCCGGAGGCCCGCGCAAGGCACGGCTCCACCGAACTCAACCTGATGAATTTCGACTACCTCGGCGACCATTACGCGCTGATCGACGTGCCGGGCGGCACCGGCTTCGTCGCCGACGGCCTCGCGGCACTGCAGGCCGCCGATCTTGCGCTGGTGGTGATCGACGCCGTGCCCGAGCGCGCCTCGCTGGTGGAGCCGGTGCTTCGCCAGCTCGACGAACTCGGCATGCCGCACGCGATTTTCGTCAACAAGATCGAGAACGCGCGCGCCGGCTCGGTCCACGAACTTATCACCGAATTGCAGCCGCTCAGCGCGGAACCTCTGGCGCTGCGCCAGATACCCATCCGCAACGGCGAGGAGGTAACCGGCTATGTCGACCTCGCGCTGGAGCGGGCCTACCGCTACCGGCCCGACGCGGAGTCCGAACGGGTCGACATTCCCTCGGATATCGCCGAGCTCGAACGGGCAGACCGTACCCATCTGCTCGAAACGCTTGCCGATTTCGACGATGCGCTGCTCGAAGCCCTGCTCGAGGAGGAAATGCCGGATGCTTCGCGGGTGATGGCCGACCTCGCAGCCGATACCGCCGGCAACAAGGTGGTTTCGGTGGTGCTGGGCTCCGCACTCGGCGGCGGAGGCATCCACCGGCTGCTCAAGCTGTTGCGGCACGAAACGCCCCCGCCCGATGCAGCCGCGGCAAGGATCGGCGTCGATGGCGGCGCGCTGCAGGTGTTCAAGATCGCCAACGGCGGGGCCATGGGGCGTCTCGCGCTGGGCCGCGTGTTCGGCGGACCGCTTAGGGAAGGC
>CAYPFE010000363.1:0-3725 GCA_964409895.1 uncultured Novosphingobium sp. | reverse complement strand
ATACACCGCCGCTCAAGCCGCTCCGATGCGATACCGCTGATGCTGATCCACGGCTGGCCGACGAGCTTCCTTGAATTCCTCGACATCTGCGATGCGCTCGCCGAACCCGAAGATGGCACTCCAGCCTTCCATGTCGTGATCCCTTCACTGCCCGGCCATGGCTTTTCCGAGACGCGCCCCGGCATCTCGCCGCGCCGCATCGCCGCTCTGTTTGCGCAACTCATGCAGCAGCTGGAGTACGAGCTTTACATCGTCCAGGGCGGCAACTGGGGCAGTTCGATCGGCACCGAGATGGCACGCGAATATCCCGACCGCCTCATCGGACTGCATCTCAATTCGCTGAACGGCAGGCCGCCCGAGGGCCTAGCCCCGTTCCTCTCGGCGGAAGACCAGGCACTTGCGGACATCTACGTCACGCTGCTCGGCGCACCCCATTTCAACTTGCTCAGCCAGACGCCGATGTCGATCGCCCATGCGCTTAACGATTCGCCCGCTGGCCTGCTCGCCTGGATCGGGGAGAAGCTGGAGCTCTGGGCTGACCGGACCCTTCCGAACAACCCGGGACTTGAAAGCGAGTGGATCGTCGGCACTGCCGCGCTTTATTGGCTGACTGGCACATCCGCCACTGCTGGTGCGCTCTACCGCGAAGCCGTGCTCGATCCCGCACCGGAGCGCCGTGGTACAGTCCCGACCGGCATCGCCCATTTCGCGCACGAACTGGTGATGGCTCCCCGTGCCTGGACCGAACCCCACTACAACATTGTGCGCTGGCAGCGTTACGAGCAGGGCGGACATTACCCGGCGGTGGAAGTGCCGGAGCTGTTCCTTGACGAGATCAGGCAATTCGCGGCATCGCTGTGACGAGCCGGAACGACGGGGCGAATGACATCCCATGAACGACAAGCACCTCGAGCATCTGAGCGGCAGTGCCGGAGCACGCCAGCACTTCCGTTACCTCGACTATGTCATGGCGGCCTTCGTCGCGATCCTGCTGCTGTCCAACATCATCGGCGCATCGAAGCCTTCCTACGTCACGCTCCCGGGCGGCATGGAATGGTCGTTCGGCGCCGGCGTACTGTTCTTCCCGGTGAGCTACATCATCGGCGACGTGCTGACCGAGGTCTATGGCTATGCCAACGCGCGCCGGGTCATCTGGACCGGTTTTGCAGCCCTCATCTTCATGGCGTTCATGGCCGCCGTGGTCGTGGCGTTGCCGCCCGCCAAGGGCTGGCCGGGACAGGAGGCCTACGAATTCGTGTTCGGCAACAGCTGGCGCATCGTGATTGCCTCGATCGTCGCGTTCTGGGTCGGGGAGTTCGCCAATTCCTTCGTGCTCGCCCGGATGAAAGTGCTGACCAAGGGAAAGCATCTGTGGACCCGCACCATCGGCTCGACCATCGTCGGCCAGGGCTTCGACAGCCTGATCTTCTATCCGCTGGCCTTCTACGGCCTCGCCGGCTGGCCGCCCGAGCAGCTGTGGCAGGTGGTGCTCTCGCAATGGCTGATCAAGACCAGTTGGGAAGCGATTCTCACGCCTGTTACCTACTTGGTAGTCAACACACTCAAGCGCCGCGAGGGTGTCGACGTCTATGACGAGGGGACCGACTTCTCGCCCTTCGCCAAGGCGGATTCGGTCTAGGACGCGATGGCGCTTGACCGGATCCTGCTGACTCACTTCCGCAACCACCGCGAGACCGCCATCGAAGGCACCGCGCAGTTCAACCTGCTGGTGGGCGAGAACGGTGCGGGCAAGACCAATGTGCTGGAAGCGATCTCACTGTTCGCACCGGGCCGCGGCCTCAGGCGCGCGGCGCTGGCGGACATGCCGTCGCAGCACGGAACCGGCGGCTTCGCCGTCAGCGCGGACCTTGCGGCAATTGCCGAGCCGGTACGGCTGGGCACAGGCATGGACGCCGCCAGGCCGGGCCGCCGCACCGTCCATGTCAACCAGGCGGAAACACCGGCGACGCGGCTCGCCGAATGGCTGTCGATCGGCTGGCTGACCCCGGCAATGGATCGGTTGTTCTCCGAAGGCGCGGGCGCCAGGCGGCGGTTTCTCGACCGGCTGGTGCTCGCAGGCAGGCCCACCCATGCGCGCATGGCGGCGCGGCTGGAAAAGGCGATCCGGGAACGCAACCGGCTTCTCTCCGAACCCGCCATGCCGGAACCGGCGTGGCTCGATGCGATAGAGGCCCAGATTGCCGATGCCGGGTCCGAGGTGGCACTGGCGCGCGCCGAGATGGTCGAGGCGCTACAGGGAACGCTGGGAACCTTGCCCGAAGCACCTTTTGCCCGGCCTTCCCTCTCCTACGAGCCCGGGGGGCCAATCGCACGCGACGAACTGGCCGCCAAATTGGCCGCCACCCGCCCCCGCGACCGTGCCGCGCAGCGCACGCTGGCCGGACCGCACCGCGACGAGCTCATTGTCACCATGGCAGGCAAGGGCCAGCCAGCCGCCGAATGCTCGACCGGCGAGCAGAAGGCGATGCTGATCTCGATTGTGCTCGCGCATTCTCAGTGGCTGCAATCCGCAGCACCAGGCGAGCGCCGCCCGCGCCTGCTGCTGCTCGACGAAGTCGCCGCCCATCTCGACCCGGTCCGCCGCGAAGCCCTGTTCGACCGATTGCGCGAGGGTACGGCACAGGTTTGGCTAACCGGCACCGAACTCACACCCTTCACCGCAATCGAACGCGATGCGGCAGTGTGGCGGGTCAGTGGCGGGAGTGTGGAGCGGGTGGGTTAGGAAGGTGTTCCAGTTACAGCAATGGGTGCACCAATTTCGTTTCCACCCCGATGACAGCTTGATCTCTTCTTCATCCCGGTGCCAAGGAACGTCATGCATTCTCATACTCGCGCCATGGTTGCCGCAGCCACCTTTGCTTTCGTCACCGGCAAGAAGGTTGCTGGCATTTACGATCACTCGGCAGGACGAGATCTCTTGATCGCCGCGGAAAGGCGGGGCGACCAGTTGCAGGCCTTCGACGGCGACCGCGCGGCAAAATTTGGAGGCACTCTTCCCGAACTCTACGACGCTGGAGACAAGGCTTTCGTGTCGTTCGAAATCGATGGCAGGAAGGTGCAGGGATACGATCGGGCGACATCAAGCTTTTATGAGGCTCACGTGACCGATGGTCTCGTGCAGGTATACGATCATGGCCAGGACGCGTGGTTCGCGTATGATGTTCAGGATGCAGAAGCAGCCCAAAGCTATCATCGCTAGGAACGGCCATTTGAGCATGCATGTTCGTTTGCCCGATCCCTACTCCACCTTCTTGCCCAGCGCCTCCTCGACATCGTCCAGCGTCGCTGCCACCATTTCCTCGATCCCAAGCGCGGTCGGGTGAATGTGGTCCTCCTGCACCAGGTCGGGCTTGTCCATGACCGGCTGGAGGAAGAAGGGCACCAGCGCCACCCCGTGCTTGTCCGCTAGCTGCGGATAGATCGGGTTGAACTTCCCGGCATAGTCCTTGCCGAGATTGGGCGCGGCCAGCATGCCGAGCAACAGCACGCGGATCTCGCGCTGCTTCAGCTCCTCGATGATCGCGGTCAGGTTCCTGCGGGTCTCGGCAGGCGGCAGTCCGCGCAGCATGTCGTTGCCGCCCAGGCTGATCACCGCAAGTTCCGGCTTGGCCTTCATCGAATCGAGCGTGAAGGAAAGGCGCTGCAAGCCCGCCTGAGTGGTATCGCCCGATACGCCGGCATTGGTCATCCGCGCGTTGATGCCA
>CAYPFE010000362.1:0-3732 GCA_964409895.1 uncultured Novosphingobium sp. | reverse complement strand
AAGAGCCGCGATCAGCTGATGGATGCCGCCTACAGCGATGACGTGTTCTTGGACGACCGGACCATCGACAGCCATATCAAGCGGCTCAGGAGAAAGTTCCGGGCGGTCGACTCCGGTTTTTCGGCAATCGAGACGCTGTACGGCGCGGGATATTCCTTCACCGATGCCTAGCATGCGCCGCGGGAGCGAACTCATCGGCTTGCCGTGGCGCATTTCGCTCAGGGCTCGCATCCTGTTCGTCAACATCATCGCGCTCGGCCTGCTCGCAGGCAGCCTGTTTTACCTCGACAACTACCGCAAGGAATTGCTGGCGGAGCGCTTCAGTCTTGCCGGCAAGGAGTCCGAAATTGCTGCCGACGGGCTGGAGGCAGCCTCTCCGGAAGGACAGCTGGAACTACTCACCCGGATCGGCGTCGAGCAGAACATGCGCGTCCGGCTCTACGATGCAGACGGTGTTCTGGTCGCGGACAGCTTCGCGCTAGCACCCCCTTCCTACGTCCTTGTCGATCCCGATGCCGAGCCTTGGTACATGCACGCCGCACGCGTGCTCGACCGTGGCATGGACTTCCTGCTCGGCGCGCCGCCGATTGAGGGTTACAGCGAATCCGATGCTGATGGCGCATTGGCATGGCCGGAAATCGGTGAAGCGGTCGCCTCGGGCCAGACCGTCATCCGCCAGCGGTTGGCGCCTGACCGGACGCCGATGATTACCGCTGCAACACCGATCGGGCCCGATGGAGCAGTACTCACGACAACACGAAATGCCAGGGACATCACCCAGAACATCCGTGATGCGCGTCAGACGCTCACCAACATCGTCGGTGCCGCATTAGCGGTTTCGATCCTGCTTTCACTGTTCCTTGCGCGCACCATTGTCCAGCCGCTGCGCACGCTGGTGCGCGCCGCCGTGCGTGTGCGGCTGGGTCGTGAGCGCGAAGTGGTCGTACCCCGGCTGCCCGACAGGCGCGACGAGATCGGCCTTCTGGCCCGCGCCGTTTCCGACATGTCAGCAGCGCTGCGGCAACGCATCGACGCGGTGGAGACCTTTGCGGCGGACGTCTCACACGAGCTCAAGAATCCGCTCACCGCGCTGCGCAGTGCTCTGGAGTCGCTCGACAAGGTCGACGATCCCGCGCTGCACCGGCAGCTGATGAACATCGCCATGCAGGATATCGAACGCATCGACCGCCTGGTCACCGAGATCGCCGACGCCAGCCGGATCGATGCCGAATTGAGCCGCACCGACTTTGAACCAGTGGACATGAAAAGGCTCGTTGCAGCGCTTGCCGACGAGAGGGAGCGGCGCGGGATCAACGGCGGCTGCCACCTCGCCCTGTCGCACGATGCCAGCGACTTGCGCGTGGCTGGGGACGCGCCGAAGCTGGAACGCGTGCTGCACAACTTGCTCGACAATGCAGTTTCCTTTTCGCCACCCGGAATGCCCGTTGAGATCGACGTCAGCCGCGAGGTTGACTTTGTAGTCATTTCGATTTGCGACCATGGCATCGGAATTCCCACGGATGCCCGCGAAACGATCTTCGACCGGTTTCACTCCGTCCGGCCCGATGGCGAGAGCTTCGGAAAGCACAGCGGCCTTGGGCTCGCCATCGCCCGTACGATTGTGGAGGCCCATGACGGTACGCTGCATGCTCTGGACCGCCCCGACGGGGCCAGCGGCGCACAGATGGAGATCAGATTGCCCGCCTGGGAGGAGATGGAGTGATGGGCGCCCGTCAGGCGACATGTGTCGCCATCTCAGGCCGCGCCGTACTCATCGAAGGTCCTCCGGGAAGCGGAAAGTCGAGCCTGGCGCTGGCACTGATCGACCGCGGTGCCACGCTTGTCGGAGACGACTCGGTCTCGCTGGAAGTGCTGGACGGGCGGCTGATAGCCCATCCGCACGCCAAGACGCGCGGACTTCTGGAAGTCCGCAATCTCGGCCTTGTCGACATGCCGGTCTGCGAAGCCATTCCAATCGCCCTGCTTGTCAGGCTAGACGACCATGCGCCGCGCTTCATCGAAGAATCGGCGCACATCGACATCGAAGGTAGGCGCCTGCCCGCAATCGCGCTGTGGCCGGAAAGTCCCGTGCTGGCTCTGAAGGTCGAGATAGCCCTCTCCCGCTTCGGGCTGAAGATCGAATAGTCCCGAACAGGGATGGCTGCCGACAGCCCTCTTCCCTTTCCACGCCAAGAAGCGCAAAATCCTCGCACCATGCCCACCGCCTCGACCGACACTGCCCAAGGCGCAGCTCCGCAGCGCATCCTGCTGGTGACCGGTCTCCTCGGCGCGGGCAAGACGACCGTGCTGCGCGAGCTGGAGGATCTGGGCTGGGAAGCCATCGACAACTTCCCGATCCGCCTGTTCGGCCGACTGATCGACAACACTTCGCCTCGCGACAGCGACATGCGCGGGCCGATCGCAATCGGTTTCGATTCGCGTACGCGCGGCTTCGACCCGCAAGCCATCATTCGCCAGGCAAAGGCAATGGCGAAACGTACGGACATCGAACTGACGACCTTGTTCATCGATTGCTCCAGCAAGGAGCTCGAGAGGCGCTACAACGAGACCCGCAGGCGTCACCCAAAAGCGGCGGACATGCCGGTTTCAGCGGGTATCAGGGCCGAGCGCGAACTGCTCGAGCCGCTGCGGCGCTGGGCCGACATGCTGATCGAAACCACTGACCTGACTGCCAAGGACCTGCAGCAGCTGGCGCGTGAGAAGTTCGCTCCTGCTGCGGGACAGACACTGACGCTGACGATTTCCAGCTTCGGATTTTCGCGCGGTATGCCGCCGGTTGCCGATCTCGTGTTCGATATGCGTTTCATCGACAATCCGCATTGGGTCGAAGAACTGCGCGAACTGACCGGCCAGGACGAAGCGGTGGGTAACCACATCCGCAAGGACCCCGCCTTCGCCGAGGCTTTCGACAAGATTTGCGGACTGCTAATCCAGCTGATTCCGCGCTATGCCGCGCAGGGCAAGACGTACATCCACGTCGCCTTCGGCTGTACCGGTGGAAGGCACCGGTCGGTTTTCACCGCAGAACAGGTCGCTACGGTCTTGCGCGACTCAGGATTTTCGCCCACATTGCTTCATCGTAATTTGGGGTCCAGGGCTGCGAACCTTCTGGAAGTAAGCAGGGCCCATGATCCGTGAAGAACCATCCAGTCCGGAATTGCAGGAAGTTCGGAGCGTCTTTCCCACATGATCGGATTGGTCCTGGTCAGCCACGGCAATCTTGCCGATGAATTCGTCCTCGCGATGCAGCACGTCGTCGGCCGGCAGGAGGCGGTGAAAACCGTATGTATTGGCCCGAATGACGACATGGAACGCCGCCGCGGCGAAATCGCCAAAGCCATAAAAGCGGTCGACAGCGGCGAAGGCGCGATCGTGCTGACCGACCTGTTCGGCGGCACCCCTTCCAACCTCGCGATATCGCTGATGGTGGCCGGCAGGGTCGAGGTCATCGCCGGGATCAACCTGCCGATGCTGATCCGCCTGGCGAAGGCGCGCTGCTGCATGACGGTGCGCGAAGCAGTCGATGCCGCGCGCGAGGCGGGCCGAAATTACATCACCGTCGCCTCGGAATATCTCGGGCAGGACGCCTGACGATGCCGAACGAATCGGTCGTCATCATCAACAAGCGGGGGCTGCACGCCCGGGCCAGCGCCAAATTCGTCAATTTCGTCAGTGAACTCCCCGAACATCTCGCAGTTTCGGTCGGTAAGG
>CAYPFE010000361.1:0-3732 GCA_964409895.1 uncultured Novosphingobium sp. | reverse complement strand
GCGGTCCCCCTCCCCATTTGTCCTGCGGAAAAACGGGGAGGAAATTCGCATTTCGGCGCACTTAGTCATTAGACCTCAAATCGGCGGATATCCGAGGATATCCCGCGTCCGGTCGAGGCTGTAGAAGCTGCCTTCGACGCTCGGAAGGAATTCCTCGGCGATGGCCTCGGGTGTCCAGCCGTCCGATTTGTGCATAGAGCGCAGCGGGCGCGGCTGGCTGAACAGGATGATCTCGTTCTTGCGCACCGAGAAGATCTGCCCGGTCACGCCACTGGCCGCATCCGAGAGCAGGAACACCACCATCGGCGCGATCTTTTCCGTGCCCATGGTCTTGAGCTGTTCGACGCGCTGCTTCTCGGCTTCCGTCTCCGCCGGGATCGTGCCGATCATCCGGCTCCAGGCAAACGGCGCGAGGCAGTTGGAGCGCACATGGAAGCGTTCCATGTCGAGCGCCAGCGACTTCGACAGGCCGACGATGCCCATCTTGGCGGCGGAATAATTCGCCTGCCCGAAATTGCCGATGAGGCCGGAGGTCGAGGTGAAATGGACGAAGCTGCCCGAGCCCTGCTCCTTGAAATAGGGTGCGGCGGCCTTGGAAACGAGGAAGGCGCCGTGGAGGTGCACGTCGATCACCTGCCGCCAGTCAAGCTCGCTCATCTTGTGGAAGATCCGGTCGCGCAGGATGCCGGCATTGTTCACCACGCCGTCGATGCGCCCGAAGTTCTTCACCGCGTCCTCGATGATCGAGGTCGCACCCGCCGGGTCGCTGACGCTGGCGCCGTTGGCCACCGCCCGGCCGCCCGCCGCCTTGATTTCGGCGACGACCTCGCCCGCTGGACCCGCGTCGGTGCCCTCGCCCTCTGTGCTGGAGCCGAGATCGTTGACCACCACCGCCGCGCCTTTCGACGCGCAGAGCAGCGCAATGTCCCTGCCAATACCCCGGCCCGCTCCCGTGACCGCTATCACCTTGCCTTCAAGCATCGTCCTCTGTTCTCCTCATGGCCGGGTTACCGGGCTGGTCACATCCCGCCGTCTGCCTGGAGTGTCTGCCCGGTAACGTAGCGCGCCTCGTCGCTGGCGAGGAACACTGCGACCCCGCCGATGTCAAGCTCGGGATCGCCCATGTAGCCGAGCGGAATCGTCGCCACGACCGCTTCCATCGCCGCAGGGTCTGCGAAATAGGCATCGGTGATCTTCGAATGCGACGAGGGCACGATGACGTTGACGCGGATCTTGTACTTGCCCCAGTCGCGCGCCGCCGATCGGCTCATGCCGCGGATCGCTTCCTTGGCGGCTGCATAGGGCGTGAACAGCGGCCAGCCGGCGATGCCCGCAATCGAGGCGATGTTGATGATCGAGCCGCCCTTGTCCTTCATGTGCGGAAACGCAGCCTGCATGAACCAGACCGAACCGAAAAAACCCGATTCCATATGCTGGCGGAAGTCCTCTTCCGGCGTCTCGTCCATCGGCAGGGTTGGCGAGAAGGTGTGGGCGTTGTTGACGACCACATCCAGCCTGCCGAATTCCTCCATCGCTGCCGCCACCACGCGCGGCGCGCAGTCCCGGTCGGCGACGCTGCCTTCGAGGCAGAGGATGCGCCCGCCGACGGCCTCCACCCGCCCGCGAGTGTCTACCAGCGTTTCCGGCGTGCGCCCGCAGATGACGATATTCGCGCCCTGCTTCGCCATGGCGACGGCGATGCCCTGGCCGACGCCGGTGCCCGCACCGGTGATGATGGCGGTGCGCCCCGCCAGCCTGCCTTCGGTCATGGTCCTTCTCCCAAATCAGTGCAGCGTTATTTCGCCGCGATCGAGTATCACCGCGTCCCTTGCCGCCACCACAGCCCGGAACCGCGCGCCCTTGTCCGTGCGCCAGAAATCGAACCGCAGGCTCTCGCCCGGGAAGCAGACATTGCGGAAACGCACGAACATCGAGCGGATGCGCGCCGGATCGTGATCGCACAGCTCCGCGATCGCCGCGCGCGTCGCGATCCCCATGGTGTTCATGCCCGCCAGCCACGGCTGGTCGAAGCCGCCCTCGCGCGCGACGTCCGGATCGGCATGGACCGGGTTGTAGTCGCCGTTGAGACGGTAAAGCAGCGCGGCGCTGCGCGTGGTGGCGATCTCGCAGGACAGGTCCGGCAGCGAATCCGGCAGCGGCAGGCGCTCCTTGCCCTTGCGCCCGAAATTGCCGCAGCCGCCGTCGCCCCGGCAGAAGTTGGACTGTTCGACTCGTGCCAGCAGGGTTCCGGCTTCGTCGCGCACTTCCTTTTCGAAGTGGACGATAGCGCCGCGTCCCTCGCCCTTGTCCTCGACGCCGGTGACCTTGTGCTGCGCCGTCAGCAGACCCTTGACCGGCAGCGGTTCGAGGATCTCGTAACAGTGCTCGCCATGGAGCAGCCTGACCCAGTCGATTTCCAGTTTGGGTTCGCGCATCCAGAAGCCGGGATAGCCCATCACGCAGGCCATCGACGGTACCGCCCTGAGGTCCTTCTCGTAGACGAATTGCAGCTGGTTCCAGTCCAGCGGATCGCTGCCGTAGCCGAGGCCCAGCGCATAGAGGATCGTGTCGCGCCAGGTCAGCCGGTGCTCTATCGGCTCAAACTCGTAATTCCGGATTGCCTCCAGATTCACATCAAAACCTTTTCGCCAGATCCTTGCCGATGATGTGCTTCATCACCTCGATCGAGCCGCCGGCGATGCGGTTGAGGCGCGCGTCGACATAGGCGCGGGCGATCGGATATTCGGCCATGTAGCCATAACCGCCGAAGAACTGCAGGCACTTGTCGAGCACTTCGGCCTGCAGTTCCATCGTCACCAGCTTCAGCTGCGCCATGGTGACGCCGTCCAGCGCGCCGCTGTTCATCTGCTGCATGCAGGCATCGGTGAAGGCGCGGGCGCCGGCGATGCGCGCATCGAGATCGGCGAGGGTGAACTGGGTGTTCTGGAAATCGAAGATGGTCTGGCCGAACGCCTCGCGCTCCTTCGTGTATTTCACCGTCCATTCGATGGCGGCCTCGCAGACGGTGACCGCGCGCACCGCCTGTCCCAGCCGCTCCTGGACGAGGTTCGTCATCATCACCTTGAAGCCGCCGTTCTCGTCGCTGACCCGGTTGGTGACGGGCACGCGCACGTCGGAAAAGAACAGCTCGGCGGTGTCGGCGGCGTGGAGCCCGATCTTCTCGAGCTTGCGGCCCTTGTCGAAGCCCTCGCGATCGGCCTCGACTAGCACCAGGCTGACGCCCTTGTCGGCGGCGTCGGGATCGGTCTTGCAGGCGAGCACGACGAAATCGCAGTTGATGCCGTTGGAAATGAAGATCTTCTGGCCGTTGATGACGTAGTCGCCGCCGTCCCTGATGGCGGAAGTGCGGATATTCTTGAGGTCGGAACCGGCATGGGGTTCGGTCATGCCGAGCGCGCCGACCTTCTCGCCGGTCACCATCTTCGGAAGCCAGGCCTGGCGCATCGCCTCGTTTGTGCCATGCAGGATATAGGGCGCGACGATCTCGGAATGGACCATGAAGGCGCTGCCCGGCCCGCTGGCGCCGGCGCGGCCGAACTCCTCGATGACCACGGCGTTGTAGAGCCAGTCAGCGCCCGGCCCGCCATATTCCTCCGGCACGTTGGCGCAGAGGATGCCGAGTTCGCCTGCCGCCAGCCAGATGTCGCGCGGGATGTTGCGGTCTTCCTCCCACTGGTAGTGGTGCGGCATCACCTCGTTCTCGACGAAGCG
>CAYPFE010000360.1:0-3740 GCA_964409895.1 uncultured Novosphingobium sp. | reverse complement strand
TGCCCGTCGCCGCCGGTGCCGCAAACATCGATGGAATTGGCCGGCGCGGCGACCCTGATAATCCGCGCGCGCATCGCCCGCACGGCGCCGGCGATGTCCTCGGCGGTTTCGCCCTTGTCCGCAAGGTCGAGCAGCAGCTGCTCGATTTCCTCATCCGCCATGCCGCCGTCGAGCATGCGGTTGAACAGGGCTTCGCTGGCTTCTACAGGATCGTTCATGCCGGCACCTTCGCATCCATGCCGCAGAATGCGAGGAAATTGGCAAGCAGGGCATGGCCGTGCTCGGTGGCGATGCTCTCGGGATGGAATTGCACGCCGTGGATCGGCAGGCTGGCGTGGCGGAAGCCCATGACATGGCCGTCGTCCGATGTCGCGTTAACGATGAGCTCCTCGGGAATGTCCTCGACCACTAGAGAATGGTAACGCGTCGCGGTGAAAGGGGAGGCGAGGCCTGCGAACAGCCCGCTGCCGTCATGGCTAACGGGCGAAGTCTTGCCATGCATCAGCCCGCCGCGCACCACCCGCCCACCGAAATGCTGGCCTATCGACTGGTGACCTAGGCAAACGCCCAGCAAGGGCTTCCCGGCTTCGGCGCAGGCCGCGACGAGATCGAGGCTGATCCCGGCTTCGTTGGGCGTGCAGGGGCCGGGTGAAATGAGAAAACCCTTTGCGGGCCCTGAAATCGCCTGGGCCGCCGAGATCGCGTCATTGCGCACCACTTCCACCTCGGCTCCGAGCTCCATCAGGTAGTGGACGAGGTTGAAGGTGAAACTGTCGTAATTGTCGATGACGAGGATCATTGCGGATTGCCTTGCCGGTCTTGCCCTATCGCCGGAGCGTAATTGATACTCTGCGTGCAGCGAAACTCGATGAGAAGAGTTTTCAGGTATGGATTATAGTACATTGAATATACACTTAAATATGGACCCATGGCGGATCATTATCTGCTTGGGTATGTGACTTTACGGTGACCGGTCTTTCGATGTGTAACCTTGTGTGCCGGATCGCTGATCCGAACGCCCTCATAACGCATGGACGGCGCTGTAGGAAATGCCTGTCAACGGCTGGGGCCATACCAGGGTAACTGTCGGGCTTTGTCACTGCCCAAACCCCGGCTCGGCTGCGAGCCTCACTGCTTCGCGCGCCGCGGCCATCAGCGCGCCGGCCTTGTTCTCGCATTCGATCTGCTCGTAGGCAGGGTCTGAGTCGGCGACGATGCCGGCGCCGGCCTGGACATGGAGCGTGCCGTCCTTGAGCACACCGGTCCTCAGCACAATGCAGCTGTCGACCGAGCCGTCCGGTGCAAAATAGCCGACCCCGCCAGCATAGGCGCCGCGGGTTTCCGGCTCAAGCTCGGCGATGATTTCGCAGGCGCGGACCTTCGGCGCGCCGCTGACGGTGCCTGCCGGGAATCCGGCAAAGACCGCGTCGATCGCATCATGTTTGTTCGTATCCAGCCTGCCTTCCACGTTTGAGACGATATGCATGACATGGCTGTAGCGTTCGACCGTGTAGCTTTCGGTGACGTGGACGCTGTTGGCCTCAGCCACCCTGCCGACGTCGTTGCGTCCGAGGTCGAGCAGCATCAGGTGTTCTGCGCGCTCCTTGGGATCGGCGAGCAGGCTCTCCTCATTCGCCTTGTCTTCCTGAGGCGTCTTGCCACGTGGCCGGGTCCCGGCAATTGGGCGGATCGTCACGTCTCCGTCGCGAACCCGGACAAGGATTTCCGGGCTCGAACCCACCAGAGCAAAGCCAGGCAGGTCGAGCAGGAACAGGAAGGGAGAGGGGTTGATCCGTCTCAGCGCACGATAAAGCGCCAGCGGCGGCAGCGGGAAGGGACAGGTAAAGCGCTGCGCCAGCACCACCTGGAAGATGTCACCCGCCTCGATATATTCCTTGGCGCGCAGCACCATGTTTTTGTAGTCATCCGCCGGCATGGTTGGTTGGGGTTGCGGTTCATCGAGATTGGCCAATGCCGCATCCGGAGGCACAGGCTGCGACAGGTTTCGCAAAGTCTGGTCGATGCGCTCCTGGGCTTCTTCGACGGCCATCTCGGGCGCCATGTCACCTGGAAACAGGGGCGCGACACAGAACAGCTCGTCGCCGAGCCGGTCGAAGACGAGGATCAGGGCAGGGCGGACAAACACCATATCAGGCAAGTCCAGCACGCTGTCCGGTGCACGTGGCAGCTTCTCAACGAGGCCGATCGTCTCATAGCCGAAGTAGCCGACGAGGCAGGCGAGCGCCCCGGGAAGCTCCGGCGGTACATCGATCCGGCAGGATGCGACGAGGGCGCGCAGTTCACTGAGGCTGTCGCCTTCCAGCTTTGCGAATGCTTCCCTGTCGTTGCGCCAGTCGTGGTTGATCTCGCAGGTTTCGCCGCTGGCGCGAAACACCAGATCCGGGTCCAGGCCAATCAGGCTGTAACGCCCCCTGAACTCGCCGCCCTCGACGGATTCGAGCAGGAAATCGCCGCGTCCCGGCTCGAACAGCTTCAGCGCCGCGCCCACGGGCGTTTCAGTATCGGCGACGAGCCGCCGCCACAGGAGAGCCGGCTTGCCGGCGGCCAGCGAGGCAATCGCATCCATCCTGTTGTCTGCCTGTGACGTCATGACATCACCCGGGCCTCAGCTCCCGCCGGTGAGCTGCTCGCGCACGGCCCTGATGGCAGCCTTGTTCTTTTCGACCCCGATTTCGCTACGGATAGCGCGTTGCAAGGCCTGCGCGTACTCGTCACCGGCAAGCCCGCCCAGGTCCTTGCGCGCGGTGGCGAGACTCGGATCGTCCTTCTTGATCTTGGCGGGTTCGATTGTCTTGAGCTGGATGATGAACCAGGCCTGCTTGTCGTCGGCCGCTTGGACCTTGACGGTGCCCTGGGCCATCTGGAACATCAGGGCGATAGGTGCGGGAATTCCCTGGCCCTGTTCCTGGATCTGCATCAGCTCCGGCCGGCTCATGCGGACCGGCTGCGGCGGCAGCGTCCGTTCCTTTATCGATGTCATGGCCTTCTGCAGGCTTTCGCCCTTGCGGACCTTGGCCTGGACCTGGACTGCCAGCTTGCGCGCCTGCGCGGAGCCCTTGTCGAGTAAATAAGCTGCCTTCACCTCATCCTTGATCTCGTCGAGCGGTGCCGGAGCGGACGGGGTGATTTCGGTGACATCGTAGATCACGAAACGTGCGCCGCGGTCGATGATCGCCAGCTGCGGCTTTTCCTGATCCATTACAAAGGCAGTGTCGATGACGGTCTTGAGGAGGCCGGGCGCCTCCTGTCCGACTTTGCCAAAAACCTTGCCATCGGCGGTGAGCGGCTGCGTCAGCATGACTTCGGCATTCACCTCCTTTGCCATGTCAACAAGACTTGCGCCGCCATCGAGCTCATCCTCGATTTCCTCGAGACGCTCGGCAAGGGCCAGCCCCTGCTTCTCGCGGGTGATCTTTTCCGAGATTTCGGCGCGCGCGTCTTCCAGACTGCGTGCCGGTTTGCTGGTGATGTTCTCGACCCGCATGATATGCCAGCCAAGCGCGCTGCGTGCAGGTGCGGCAACCTTGCCAACCGGCACGGCAAATGCCGCGTCACTCACCGCCTTCGAAGCCTGACGTTCGAGAGCCGCCTTCTCGGTGGCGGCGACCCTGCCCACGGACAGCCCCTTCTTCGAGGCTGCGGCTTCGAGCGAGCTTCCCTTGGCGACCTCGTCGGCGATCGCCTTGGCTGCCGCCTCGGTCGGCACGACAAGCTGCGAG
>CAYPFE010000359.1:0-3754 GCA_964409895.1 uncultured Novosphingobium sp. | reverse complement strand
GAAACCCTATTAGAGAAACCCAATATCACTGGCCCAGCCTCAGGGGGCTAGACAGCCTCATGAACCCAAAGACCTGTTGCATTGCGGCGCTTGGAAGCGACGATGTCGGTCGAATTTCGATCTTCCTCCGTGCAGTCAGGACCTTCGCAGAATGTCCCATACGGATCCGTCCCATTAACCGGATCCCCGCCGACATAGTTGTACCAGTTGAGGCCATCGGCATATCCGTTGGGATCGGTCTGCATGAACCGTCCCATGGAGGCGGAGTAGAAGCGGGCCTTGTAGTTGTACATGCCGAGCTCCGGGAACCAGGTCTGCCCGGTATACTGGAACCGGCCACTATTCGTCGAGGCCGGAATGCCGAACTCGTCATAGGAGTTTAGGCCGATGGCATTGCCAGAGGCATCGCTGACGGCGATGATCGAGCCGCGCTCGTCCGCCTGGAGGAAGCGGCGACTTGTGGGATTGCGGTGCCACGTCCTCATGTCCCCAAACCTTCACGAAATGCTGTGAGCCTCCCCCCAAACATTCCAAGTGATCGCGACGATCGACGACGACGATGCGGTTTTCGGCGCGCACTAATCGGCCACCGGCCTGAAACTCGGGATCCAGACGTCTTCCTCTTCGCGGAAATAGACTTCCACCGGCATGCCGATCCTGACCTCGCGCGGGTCGATATCGGTGACATGGGTGGTGAGGCGGAGGCCCGGCTGCTCGTCCAGTTCGACGCTGGCGAGGATGTAGGGCAGCTTCATGTCAGGAAACCACGGATGGACGTTGACGGTGAAGCTCCACACCTTGCCCCGGCCCGACATGTCGCGAGGCGCGACGTCGCGGCCAAGGCACTTCGGGCAGACCGGCGTCGGCGGCTGGATCAGGTGGTCGCAGCTGTTGCAGCCGAGGATCCGGAGCACGCCGTCCCTGCCGGCTTCCCAGAAGAAGCGGCTGTCGGCGTCCGGGAGCGGGAGCATCTTGTGCGGGCTGTCGGTCATGTCGTCAAACTCCCCCTCAATCCCGAACAAGCAGCATGCAGCCGGCCATGAAACCGCCCGAATTGGTGACGACGGCGACGCGCGGGTCGCCCGGCACCTGGCGGGCGCCGCCATCGCCGCGCAGTTGCAGCACCGCCTCATGCGGGAAGCCGAAGCCGTGCACCCGGCCCGACGACAGCTGGCCGCCATGCGGGTTGATCGGGAATTCGCCGTCGAGCGCTATGCGGCTGCCGCCTTCGAGGAACGCGCCGGCCTCGCCCTGTCCACAGATGCCAAGCGCTTCCAGCCATTCGGCGACGATGAAGCTGAAGCCGTCGTAAAGCAGGCCGATATCGATGTCCTTGGGCTTGATATCGGTGTGCGCGAACATCCGCCGGGCGGAATCGTTGGTCGAATCCATGCCGAGTTCCTGGTTGTCCCAGCCGGCCGCGCCGTGGACCGATCCGCCGACCGACTCGATGCGGATCGGCTTGGACTTGAGGTCCTTGGCAGCATCGGCTGCGGAAAGGATCAGCACGGTCGAGCCATCGACCGGAGCATCACAGTCGAACAGGCACAGCGGCGACGAGATCATCCGCGCCGAGAGATAGTCGTCCATGGTCATCGGTTCGGTGTAGACGCCCTTGGGATTGAGCGCGGCGTTGCGGCGCTGGGTCAGGGCGATCTGGGCGAACTGCTCGCGCGTCGAGCCGTAGAGATGCATATGGCGCTGCGCATACATCGCGAAAAATCCGACATAGGACGGGCCGGACCACGGCGAATGCCACTGCTGGTCACCGGCCGCGCGCGGGCGCGTTGTTGCCCCGAGATAGGCCTGGTGGGTGGCGCCGCCCGATCCTTCCTTGACGGTGCGGAAACACAGCACATGCCGGGCAAGCCCCGCCTTGATAGCGGCATAGGCGTCGATCAGCGCGCCGAGCTGGCCAGGGCGTTCGCCGCCGCCGCAAATCCAGTCGAGCTTGAGGCCGAGCGCATCCCTGAGCTTCCAGGTGCCGACAGGACTGAAACCTGAGCCCGGGGCGGCACCCGGGAATGTCGAGAGCCCGTCCACTTCGGCGGCGCTCAGCCCGGCATCCGCCATCGCCTCAAGGGCCGCGTCGACCGTGAGGGCGAGGCCGGATTTCTCTAGCTTGCGGGCGACATCGGATTGCCCGATGCCCGATATGACGACTTCGACCATTGGTGCCTCTCCCTGGCTGGTCCGTCGAGCCAGTCCGGCTCAGTCTGTCTCGATCAGCGTGATCGCGGCTTCCGGGCAGGCTTTGGCACCTATGCGGGCCGCTTCCTCCAAACCCTCGGGGACAGTTCGGCCGTCCGAGCAGTTGTAGCCAAGGTCGTCGCGTTCATAGACCTTGGCGCATTCGCCCTTCACGCAAAGGCCGACGCCACAGCAGAGATCGGCTTTGACTTGTATCTTGAGCATGACGGAATTCTCTCCTGCAGTTTGTCTTGACAGCGGGCCTTTGCCCCTCGCAAGCATCCCAGCGTATTTTGGGCGTTCATGCAAGCAGCAGTGCCAAAGCAGAAGTTTCGGCGATTGACTGGCGGCCGGCTTGGGGGGAAACTCATGTGGGAGAGGAGAACCGCGATGGCCGCAATCAGTGTCACGCCGCTGACCACGACGATTGGCGCGCGAGTCGATGGTGTCGATCTGAAGCAGGAGCTGGACGAGCCCACCAAGCAGGCAATCAGGGACGCATTGGCGGAACATGCCGTGCTGACCTTTTCGGGCCAGCACCTCGACCGCGACCAGCAGCGCGCCTTCACCAGGCTGTTCGGTGAGATGACCAACATCCTCTCGCACCGCCTCGTCGGCAATCACGACACCATGGTCGTGCTCGACAACCGGCTGTGGCAGACGGCAGCAGATGCGCAGCTGCCGAGCAGGGCCAACCTCTCCGACGAGTTCAAGGGCTGGCACACGGACAGCACCTATTGCCCGGAGATCGCCTGGTACACCACGCTGCGTGCCGAGCTGCTGCCACCCGCGGGCGGCGGCACCAACTGGATGAGCATGGCGGCGGCCTTCGATGCGCTGTCTCCTGCGATGCAGGGCTGGCTGGAGACGCTGACCGCAGTCCACGCGTCACCGCGCGGCCAGCGCGAGGTGCTGCGTGTCGACGAGCAGCCGGACAACGTGCGTGAGGAATGGGACCGTGAACTGACTTCGCGCACCCATCCGGTGGTGATCGTCCACCCGGTAACGGGCCGCAAGGCGCTGTTCGTCAATGCCGCCTACACGATCCGCATACTGGACCTCACGCCAGCCGAAAGCGCCAATGTGCTGCGCTTCCTGTGGGGTCATTGCGACCATCCCGATTTCGCTCTCAGGCACCGCTGGAACGAAGGCGATGTCGTTGTATGGGACCAGTTGCAGACCATGCACATGGCGCCGAGCGACTATCTGCCGCACGAACGGCGTGTGGTGCGGATGACGGCGGGGCTGGTCAGGCCGACGGGTGTCGCGGAGCATGGGGCGCAGGGAGTTCAGGCGGTCGCCGCCGAATGATTACGCTTTACGGCATGTCGAGCCCGAATGTCCGCAAGGTGCTGATCGCACTGGAGGAGATGGGGCTCGAGTACGAGGTGGAGCATGTCGCGGTGTTTCGCGGGCGGCATTTCGAACCGGAATTCCTCGCACTTAACCCGATGGCCAAAGTGCCGGTGATCCTCGATCCCGACGGCCCGGCAGGAAGCGGGCCCATCTTCGAATCCGGCGCGATCCTGATCTACCTTGCCGAGAGCTATGGCGCCCAGTTCCT
>CAYPFE010000358.1:0-3769 GCA_964409895.1 uncultured Novosphingobium sp. | reverse complement strand
GCACAAGATCAGGTAGGCTTCCCAAACGCAATTCCGGGACGAGGGGCGGGCCGGAAGGCCTGCCCCTCGTCCTGTCAGGCCAGTCCTCTCAACCCCGTTGCGCGCGGCGCTGTTGCGCGCCAATATGCGGGGCAAAGGAAGAGGATGTCCGAACCATGATCACGATGGTCGCGCGCATGCGCGTGCCGCCCGAGAACGCGGCGGCCTATGAAGAACTGATGGACCATGTCACCCAGATGACGCTCAGCAAGGAGCCCGGCGTACGCTATTATGCCTGGGCGAGAAGCGCGGATGAGCCGGACATGTATGTCGTCGTCGAGGTCTATGAGGACGAACATGCCCAGGCCTCGCATATGGCGACCGACTGGGTGCGGAATTCGATCCCGAAGACCCAGGCGCTGGTCGACGGCAGGTTCGAGATCAAGCAGTATGTCACGCCCGGCCAGCAGCCGGTGAAGCTGCGGCACGGATAGGCCGGGCAGGGGGATGAACGGCGGCCAGACCTATGACGTGATCGTCGTCGGCGCCGGCTCCTCGGGCTGCGCGCTGGCGGCGAGACTGTCGGAGGAACCCTCACGTTCCGTGCTGCTCGTCGAAGCGGGGCCCCGCTTCGGAGATGTCCGGTCCTATCCGCCGGAGCTTCGTTTCGGCGGGCATTTCGGGGCCGGCATGCCCGGCCATCCCAACAACTGGAACCACCTGGCGACGCTCAGGCCGGGCGTGAGCCAGCCATTGCCGCGCGGCAAGGCCGTCGGCGGGTCGAGCGCGGTCAACGGCACGATCTTCAGCCGTGGTCTGCCCGAGGACTTCGCGGCATGGGCGGCGGAAGGCAATCCGGCCTGGGCCTTCGAGGAGGTGCTGCCTTTCTTCCGCAAGCTGGAGCGCGACACCGACCTCGCCGGCAATCACCACGGCAGCGGAGGGCCGGTGCAGCTTGCCCGGGTCAATCGCGGCGACTGGAGCCCGGCGTCGGCAGCCTTTGCCGAGGCATGCGAGCTTGCGGGCTTCGCCAAGGACCATGACGTCAACGCGCCCGGCTCGATCGGCGTCGGGGCGCTGCCGCTCAACAATATCGACGGCATCCGGATCAACATGGCGATGGCCTATCTCGATCCGGCGAGGGCGCGTGAGAACCTCCATGTAATGCCTGATGCGATCGTCGAGAAGGTCATCGTCGATCAGGGCAGGGCCACCGGTATCCAGGTGCGTCAGCACGGCAAAGCGCTTGCGATCCATGGCGGCGAAGTGGTGCTCAGCGCAGGCGCGGTGAAGTCGCCGCATCTGCTGCTGCTTTCCGGGATCGGACCGGCGGACGACCTTGCGGCCGCAGGCGTGCCGGTGCTGCACGACCTGCCCAAGGTCGGGCGCGACTTCACCGACCATTGCACCGTCCACCTGCCGAT
Source organism: uncultured Novosphingobium sp. (assembly GCA_964409895.1). Lineage (GTDB taxonomy): Bacteria > Pseudomonadota > Alphaproteobacteria > Sphingomonadales > Sphingomonadaceae > Novosphingobium. Next base: position 2,366 of record CAYPFE010000358.1, on the reverse strand, counting down.
GCGGGTGGCGGGAGACTCGCGGCTCAATGTCGATCCGGACCGGCGCGCGATGTCGGAGGTGGCGCTGCATTACACCTCGGAAGGCTCGGCGGTGCATTCCGACATGATGATGATGCAGAACGTCGTGCCGATCAATCTCGGCGCTCTTCAGGATGCGGGTATGGCGCAGAAGTTGCGCGCGCTGTGGCTCAGCCTGCGCCAGCTTTCGTGGGACAAGTTTCTCGACCAGGTGCTGACGCAATGGGACCTCGCGATCACCATCATTCTGATGCAGGGCAACAGTAGGGGGGAGCTGCGGCTGGTTTCCGCCGATCCGGCCACCGATCCGCGGCTCGATTACCACTACCTTGAAGACCCGGAGGACATGCGCCGGCTGCGTGAAGGGCTGCGGCTTGCGGCGCGGCTGGTCTCCAGCGAACCCTATCGCCGGATCCGCGCGAAACGCACAACGCTGCCCGACGAGGTGCTCGAATCCGACGCCTTGCTCGACGAGCACCTTCGCGCCCATGTCGGGACCTCGATCCACATGGCGAGCACGTGCCGGATGGGCACGAGCCCTGAAAATTCAGTGGTCGACCAGCATTGCCGGGTGCATGGTGTCGAGGGACTTAGAGTCGCCGATACCTCGATCATGCCCAATGTGGTCCGGCGCTGTCCCAATGCGACGGCGGTGATGATCGGCGAGCGGGCAGCGGCATTCTTCGACTGACCCGGCAGCAATGGGAGGGGATATGAGCAAGGGCTTCACTTACGGCGTACTTCCCGAAGTGCCGCCCCCGGACGTGATCGAGGAACTCAAGGATTACGAAGTCGCGTGGATCAGCGATTCCATGGAGCTGCACCTGATGGACAGCGCGATAGGCGCGGTCTGGAGCGGCGTGCCCCGCGTGGCTGGTCCGGCGGTGACGGTGACGGTGCCGCCCGGCGACTTCCTGATGATCGCCGAAGCGCTGACCACGGTGCGGCCGGGCGACGTGCTGGTGATCGACGCGCGTGGCGACTGCCTGCGCGCGGTGTGGGGCGAATATTTCAGCGCCTGGGCGCAGGGGCTGGGGCTTGCAGGCGTGGTTATCGACGGGGCGACCCGAGATGTCGGCGATATCGGCAAGCTCGGTTTTCCGGTGTTCACCCGCGGCACCACCTCGCGCAAGCCGACCATGACCGGGCCGGGCGAAGTCAACGTGCCGGTAAGCTGCGGCGGGGTCTGCGTGGTGCCGGGCGATATCGTCGTCGCCGACGGGGAAGGGGTGATCGTGGTGCCGCTGCGTAAACTCGAAAAGGTGCTCGCCAGTGTCCGGGCGACGGCGGAGCGCGAACGCTCGCACAACGGCGTGCAACCGGGCGATCGCGAAGCCTATCTCGGCTTCTATGAGATGGGCTTTGCGCCGAGGATCGCGCAGTTGAGGGGTGAAACTGGCGAATGAAGCGGGCCATCCTTCTTTCCGTGCTGGCATTGTCACTGCTGGCGGGGTGCTCAATGGCTCCCCCGCCGGGGCCGCCGGTCGGTGCCGAGACCGACTGGCCGGGTCATGGCGGTGCAGCGGATGAAGCCGGATTCAGCCGGTTGGACGAGATCGGGACCGGCAATATCGACAGGCTGGGCCTCGCCTGGTCGCTCGACCTGCCCGGCGAAGTGACGCTGGAGGCGACGCCGCTCGCGGTCGATGGCACGCTCTATTTCTCGGGCAGCTACTCCGCCGCCTATGCCGTGGATGCCGCGACCGGCGGCCTTAAGTGGCGCCACGAGCCGGAAATCTGGAACCACGGTCCCGAGCGGATGAAGCTCATCTTCGGCGCCAGTCGCGGCGTTGCCTATGCCGACGGCAGGGTGTTCGCCGGTGCGCTCGACGGCAGGCTGATCGCGATCGATGCGATGACCGGTGAGGAGCTGTGGAGCGCCCAGACACTGGAAGAGGGCTCGCGCAAGTTCATCACCGGCGCGCCGCGCGTGATCGGGGACAAGGTCATCATCGGCAGCGGCGGCGGGGACTTGAACGAGCGCGGCCATGTCGCCGCATACGATGTCGCTACCGGCAAGGAGGCCTGGCGCTTCTACACCGTCCCGGGCAGTCCAGAGCAGAACAAGGGCGATCCCGCCCAGGAAATGGCGGCGATGACCTGGTCCGGCGAATGGTGGAAACTCGGCGGCGGCGGTACCGTGTGGAACGGCATCACCTACGATCCCGAGCTCAACCGCGTCTATATTGGCACCGGCAATTCCGGCCCTTACGACCCACGCGTGCGCAGCCCCGGTGGCGGCGACAATCTGTTCCTCGTATCGATCGTCGCGCTCGATGCCGATACCGGCAAATATATCTGGCATTACCAGATGAACCCGCGCGAGGCCTGGGACTACAAGGCCACCG
>CAYPFE010000357.1:0-3781 GCA_964409895.1 uncultured Novosphingobium sp. | reverse complement strand
AGCGCGCGCGGCGGAAAAGCTCGATGCGAAGCTCAAGATCGAGGCCCACTGGCTGGAGCGCGGCGTAACCGCCAGGCGCAAGCGCAACCAGGGAAGGCTGGAAAAGCTTTACGAAATGCGCGCCCAGCGCGCCGCGATGCTGAGCCCGGCCGGCACCGCGAAGCTCAAGGTGGTGGCCGACGAGACCAAGACCAAATCGGTGATCGTCGCCGAAAAGGTGACCAAGCGCTTCCCGCTGCCCGAAGGCGGCGAGCGCACCATCATCCGCGACTTCACCCTGCGTATCCAGCGCGGCGACCGCATCGGCGTGGTCGGTGCGAACGGCTCGGGCAAGACCACGCTGTTGAAGCTGCTGACCGGCGAAATCGAACCCGACGAAGGCGAAGTTACGCGGGCGAAAACGCTTTCCGGAACGGTGATCGACCAGCAGCGCAGCCTGCTTGCGTCCGAAAAGCGCCTGCGCGACGTGATCGCTGAAGGCGGTGACTGGATCGACGTGCGTGGCATCCGCAAGCATGTCCAGGGCTACCTCAAGGAATTCCTGTTCGACCCCGGGCTGGTCGACGCCAAGGTTGGCACGCTGTCGGGCGGCGAACAGTCGCGGCTGCTGCTCGCCCGCGAATTCGCGCGCAAGTCGAACCTGCTGGTGCTCGACGAGCCGACCAACGACCTCGATCTCGAAACGCTCGACCTGCTGCAGGAAGTGATCGCCGACTACGAGGGCACGGTGCTGATCGTCAGCCACGACCGCGACTTCCTCGACCGCACGGTGACGATTACGCTGGGCCTCGATGGCTCCGGCCATGTCGACATCATCGCCGGCGGCTATGCCGACTGGGAAGCGAAGCGGAAGAAACGGACCAAGCCAAACCCACCCCCATCCCCTCCCGCAAGCGGGAGGGAAGCGAGACTTGCCGAGCCGAAAGGCAAGGCTAGTCGCAGCGTGGTGGGCAAGACCAAGCTCTCCTACAAGGACCAGCGCGATTACGACCTGCTGCCCGCCCGGATCGAGGAACTCGATGCGGCCATTGCCCGCGGCGAGGAGGCACTGGCGGACCCCGACTTGTACAGCCGCGATCCGGAGCGGTTTGCGGCGCTCACGGCCGCACTGGAGGATGCGCGGACCGAGAAAGACGCCGCCGAGGAGCGCTGGCTCGAACTGGCGGAAATGGTCGAGGGGTAAGGAGCGCGGAATTGCGTCGAAGTTGACAGGTTGACACAGTCCAGGGGCAAAAAGCGCAAGATCGGGCAAAATGTGTCACCTTGCGCAGGAAAAGTGTCACCTTGCGCAGGAAAGTGTCACCTTAGGCGGGAAAAGTGTCACCTTGTGCGGGAAAGTGTCACCTTGCACCGGAAGTGTCACCTTGACCTAGTGCGATTCGGTAGAAGTCTGCGACACGGTCGAGCGCCAGCTTCAGCACCAGCTTGCCGCTCCTTGCTGGCCAGTCCAGCGCCCTTTCGGCATCCGGCAGCCCCTCGCCCGCACACGCCACCCGCCACAGGATGTCCGACAGTCCCGGTCCAGCCTCGGCAAGCGCGCCGTCGAAGCGCTGCTTCGCCGCGAGCTGGCGTTCGGTGTGACTGAGGCCATGCTCGCCGCTTCCCTTGATGCGCACCGGGTCCCAACGCATCGTAAGGCTGGGCGAGAGCTGGGCGCGTTCCCAGTCGGCGCGCAGCCGCTCTCCCGCATCGAACTGGCGGTCCGATAGGTGGCCGCGGGCGTGGAGCCAGGTGAGCGGCGATTCGGCGAGATTGACCCTCACGCTGCGCCTCCCCTGGCGCGGACTGCCGTTCGATGGCCCCTCTGACGTCAATTCACGTTCGGCAAGAATTCTCTTCATGTGGCTTTCTCCCTTGCTGCGGACAAGCTGCTTGCCAAATCCGGTTATCTGTAGGAAAGTGAAAAACCAAATCGGTTATTAAAGGTGGCGCATGATCAACCGCATCCGCGATATCCGCAAAGGCAAAGGCTACACGCTAGCCGACGTCGCCGAGCGCTGCGAGCCGCCGACGACGGCGCAGACAATCGGCCGGCTGGAAACCGGCACCCGCAACCTATCGCTCACCTGGATGAACCGGATCGCCGCCGCACTGGAAGTCGAACCCGAACTGCTGCTCAAGAGCGAATCGGATGCGGACCATCCGGAGATTGTCGCACGGCTGACCGATTCGGGAGCCGAGGCCCTCGCCTCTCCCCGCGACGCCATCCTTCCCACTGCGCTTTCCGCCGAGGGACCACGCATGGCGATGACGGTAGAAGCCAGTCACGGCGATTACCGCAGTGGCGACCAGGTCTGGCTGAGGCAGGTCGAGCCCGAGGATTTCCCGCGTCTGCTCAACCGCGACGTGCTCGCTCCGCGCCCCGGTGGCCGCTTCGCCTTTGGCCGGATGATCGACCGGGATGAGGACCGCGTCGCCCTCCTGCCACCGGGGCCGGGCCAGAAGCAGGTCGTGGTCGAACATCCGCCCTGGCTTGGCCTTGCCGAGATGCTGGTGCGCCCGCTGTAGGCCGCCCCAACCATGCATGTCCTTTCGATCAGCACCCTGTTCCCCAATCCCGTGCGACCGCTGTTCGGGATCTTCGTGGGCAACCAGATGCGCGCGGTTACCCGGCGCGGCGATGTCGACCTGACCATGATCAGCCCCAACGGGATCCCACCATGGCCGCTCTACCTGCGTGAGCCCTATGCGAGCCTTCGCGGCATGCCCGAAACAAGCGACATCTCCGGATTGCAGGTCCGCTACCCGCGTTTCACTACGATCCCGGTGATCGGCGGCGACAGCAATCCCGGGAGAGTCGTCCGCGCCATCCTGCCACTGGCCCGCAAGCTTCACTCAAGAGCACCGTTCGACCTGGTCGATGCTTCCTTCTTCTTCCCCGACGGTCCGGCGGCGGCCACAATCGCGCGCGAGCTCGGCCTGCCGCTGACGATCAAGGCAAGGGGTGCCGACATCCACCACTGGGGTGCCCGACCAAAGGCTCTGAGACAGATGCTTGCGGCAGCACATCAGGCCAGCGCACTGCTCGCGGTATCCGAAGCGCTCAAGCGAGACATGGCAGCGCTCGGCATGCCGGAGGACAGGATCGCCGTTCACTACACCGGCGTCGATCACCAGCGTTTCACCCCGACCGACCGCGAAACGGCGCGGCACAGAATCGCGGAGGAACCATCGCTCGCCATTCCTCGTGACGGGACGTTGCTGGTCTCAACCGGTGCGCTGATCGAGCGCAAGGGTCAGAAATACGCGATCGAAGCCCTGACAACATTGCCTGACACGCGTCTGGCGCTAGCCGGCAGCGGTGCCGACGAATCCCAGCTTCGTGATCTTGCGGCCAATCTCGGCCTGTCAGGTCGCGTCCATTTTCTGGGCTCCGTCGGCCACGACCTCATGCCCGTTTTGCTGAGCGCGGCGGACGCCATGGTTCTGCCCTCGGCCAGTGAAGGCCTGGCCAATGCCTGGGTGGAAGCGCTGGCCTGCGGCACGCCGCTTATCATACCCGATGTTGGCGGCGCGCGCGAAGTGCTGAAGGACGCCAGCGCCGGAAGGATCGCCGGACGCGACGCAAGAGAGATAGCGGCTGCGGTGCGGAGCCTGCTTGCCGATCTGCCTGCTCAGTCGGCCGTCGCCGCGAATGCCGCGGCGTTCAGCTGGGAAGCCAATGCCGGGCGGCTCGTCGAAATATGGCGTGGCGCCTGCACTGACTGAGCCCAGGCCTCAGCTCGCCAGCTCGAGATATTCGGGCCGCGACACCTTCTCGCGCCAGTATCCGGTCTCGCTC
>CAYPFE010000356.1:0-3799 GCA_964409895.1 uncultured Novosphingobium sp. | reverse complement strand
GCCCACAGCACGACCTGCGCGCGCAGGCCGCGCTTGGCGCTGGCCAGCTGGGCCGGGGCGGCCTCGGCTGGCGCTCGCGCGACGAGCTTGCGCACGGCGTAGACGACCAGCGCCAGGACCAGCGCGTAGAAGGCCAGGGTGGGGGTGACCTGCAGCGCGCCCTTCAGGTTGGCCTCGACGTCGACGTTCTCCTCGCGATGCATCGTGCACAGCGCATAGCCGGCCTCGCGCAGCCCCATCTGGCGCAGCATGGTCGACTTGCGGTTGGCGATCTCCAAATGTTTCAGCGACGCATCCACGATGGGGTTGCCGGTGACATGGATCTGCCCGCGCACCGCTTCGCGCTTCAGGTTCTCGACCGCGCGCGCGCCGGTCACGAACAGCAGGTCGGCGATATGGTCGATCATGACGCGGTTGTGTTCTTCCGGCATGCGCCAGTCATAACTACGCTCGCCGGCCTCGACATGGGCGACGTTGATGTGCAGCTTGCGCGCGGCCAGCGCGCCGGCAAAGCTGGTATTCGCGTCGCCGTTGACGACCAGCACGCAGGGGCGCCGCTTTAGCAGCACCGCCTCGATACCTTCCAGCATGGCCGCCGTCTGGCCGCCGTGGGTCCGTTTCTCCGCGACACCCTCCAGCCGATAGTCCGGCCGCGACAACTCCAGATCGGAGAACAGCTGGCTGTCCATGTTTGACGAATAATGCTGGCCGGAATGGACGAAGAAGTTGGGCACGCCGGCCGCGCCCAGCGCCTTGATGAGCGGCGCCATCATCACGATGCTCGGGCGCGTGCCGACGACGACGCCCACGACGGGCTCGAACTCGTCATCGAGCAGGATCTTCTTGTCCACTGCGGCAGTCGCAGTCTCCACTGTCGTCATCCTATCAATCCAGCTCGTATTGCATCATGATTCAACGTCGCGGATGCAGCGGAGACCTCGCGACAGCATGGCCAAGCGCCGGTCATTCGCTCTTCCGGGCCTCCGTATCGGGCGTCGCGGCGGCCGGCCGGTCCTTTCCGTCGGCGTCCATCGCATCGGGCGGTTCCCACTTCGCGGCCGGGTCGGTCGCGGCGGCGGCGTCCGTCCCGTTGCGCTTGTCCGTCCCTGCCGGCTGTCCTGACTCTTCGGGCGGTCCGCCGTTTGCGGCGCCGTCCGAGCCGGCATCTCCGACTGCGGCGTTTCGAGCTTTCGTTGCCGCCGGCCGCTTCGGTTTTCGCTTCGGTTTTCGCTTCGGCTCGCCGCGGTCCGCAAACCGGTCGAGAAGCGCCTCGAAACTCACGGAGCCGCCGAGCTGGGGAAATTCGAAGCACATCCGCGAAAGCTGCCTCAGGTCGTCGGCGTTGAGCCCATGCCGCCAGCGCCCGATCGCCGCCGTCGAAACCGGGGCGGACGGCGACTGCGACCAGCCATCGCGCGCTTTCATCTCCTCCAGAATCGTAGGTCCCCCGCGCCGGCGGCGCCGGCCTCCGTAACCCAGATGCGTGCGCAGCGTCGCCATGACCCTCGGCGTGTCGCGCACCAGATCCTCGTAGCTTACGCGTAAGTAGCCGGGCTGACCCTCCGCCTGGAGCGCAACGGCGGTCAGGAAGCACCATTGCCGGGCCGTCACCTCAAGGTTCTCCTGATGGCTCATATCGGTCTGTTTCGGCGCCCGCCGGCGGCGTTCGATCATCGAGGCCACAGCGTCTCGCGGATCGCGGACAAGGTGAATGCCGCGCAGGCCCGGATAGGCCTCCAGCGCCGGTGCGAAGGCCGCGGCCATCGCCGGCGAATGCTCGATCAGCACGCCGTCCGCAGGCATCCGGCCAGCCGCGATGAGCCGGGCGCGAATCAGCTCGACCAGATCGGACCATTGATAGGTCTGGAAAAGCACCGCGAGCTTGGCTTCGGCCGAATCGAGCGTGTAGCTCCTCTGGTTGGTCAACATCATGGTCGGGATCAGGGGAAACCGGGTGCCGTTCTCGCGCTCGATGGGCGCGAAATACGGCTGGCCGAGCAGCGAGCTGAGCAGCGCGAGGTGATAGGTCTCTATCGCCATCAGATCGGGGCGCACCGCCAGGTTGATCTCAGGCCCGGATACGAAGGGGGTATATTCCGCGAGCAGGCGAGCGAGGAGGTGGCTGCCGCTGCTGCCGCCCGAGGCAATGATGGCGATCCCGGGAAAACCGCCCTTCCAGTCCGGGCTCCCTGGGTCGGTCGCGGTCCAGCGCCTGAATCCGCCGCCATCCAGATCATGGCGAAGGTAGCGCGTCTTGAGTTCTCCCGCCTCGCCGGTCGCCAGGACGTCGAGATTTTCCGACAGAGCGGGATGAGCGGCGAGAATCGCCTGAAAATCACCGCGTAACGCCGTCAGCTCCGACTGATACGCGTTGCGCTCGCGTTCCTGCTGGACGGCGTGCAGCTTCTCCCGCTGGGCGGTCTCGCGCGCCGCGTTCAGCTCCAGCGTCGCCGTTTCAAGCTGATTGAGAATCGCCAGGCGCCGGCGTTCCTGAACGTCCTGAAACCTGCCGAGCGCGGCGATGCGCTCGTCGAGCGCCTGCTGCAGGGCGTCGTTCCGCTCCGACAGCGCGCGGGCCGAGAGGCGCGCCTCTCTGAGCGTGCTGACCCGCTGGTCGAGCGCCTGCTGCAGCTCCTTCAGCCGGAGGCTGAGATCCTCCCGTTCCGCCGCCCTTTGCCGCAGCCTGTCCAGAAGCTTCTGCCGTTTGGCGGCATGCTGCGCCTTTTGCCGCTGGAAAGCCTGTTCGCGGGCAAGAATGGCTTCATGCTTTTTCTTGATCTCCGCGGCCTGACGCTCGACCTGCCGTTCAGCTGCGCGCAACGCTGCCAGCGTTGCGCGCAGCTTCGCACCGGCCATCAAGATGGGTTCTCTCGGCTTTGACATACCGGAATCTACTACAGCTTCGAGCGCCGACAGGGAAGTTTGCAAACCGTCGATGCGCCGCGCCTCATAGTGCCCCCCCTGCGCTCTGTAAGTCCATCATTCCGCGGTCGCCTTGGCCCAACACCCTTGCCGCCTCGCCCGCAGCGGCCGCAATGGCGACTTTTTCGTCCTCAACGGTGCGATAGTCCACCCGATCGTGCGTCAACTCCAACATCGGCCGCTCCGCCGCGCAGACCGTGACCTCGTGGTCCAGCTCCAGCAGGGTGCCGCACATGCGGAAAACCCGGTCGTTGCGTTCCAGCCTCTTGTCGGCGATCAGGACAGTCCGTCCCCGCGGCCGCGTCGCACCGCCCAGCGACTTTTCGATCGCGGCGATGAATTGGGCCTGCTCCTTCTCCCAATTGAGAGTTTCGCGCACAGCGCGGTCGGCATTTGCGCGGTATTGCCTGTTCTTTTCGGGATCGAGAATTTCCTTGAGCCTCGCCGCGATGTCGTCGGGATCGGAAGGGTCGAACACCACCCCGAGATCGTGCGCCCGAACGATGCTCTCGATCTCGGGCGCGTTGCTCACGGCGAGCGGCACACGGGCCATCGCGGATTCGAAGATGCGGTTCGGCAAACTGATAACATTGTTCGGGTTGGATGGCCGGCGCCCGATGATCGTGGCGTCCGCTCCGTGGATTGCGCCGATCAGGTCCATGGGGTCGAAATAGTCCAACTTGATCACCCGATCCGCCACCCCGAACTCGTCCACCACGTCTTCCAGGTTCCGCCCGTCGTCTGTGCGCATCACTTGGCCAAGGAACACGAACTTCACGTTTTCAGGCAGCATCGCAATGGCCCGAAGTGTATATTGAAGTACATCCCCCGGGCTTACATTGTTAAGATTTAGCACCAGCCGGTCATCCGGACCTGC